>VIKH01000073.1:0-9223 GCA_008080515.1 Gallionellaceae bacterium
TTCAAGGCTGAGTAACAATTTGTGCGCAAGCTCGGCACGTTGTTTCAGGGGGAGATGCAATGCGGTGTCTTCAAGTGTTTCTGTATTCATGGTGTTCCTTTCGAACTTGTGTGTGGCGCATTGTAGGATGCCAATAAGGGAAGCGCAATGCACCGAGTTGCCTCATGAATTGACTCAAGATTAGTGAGCAGGGCTTGAAATTGTGGCTGGCCGCCCCATCTACCCGGCAGTCAGACATTTCAAATGGCCTGCGTAATGTTACGAGCGCAGGTCAGACGAGGCGGAGCGGGGCAAAAGACCGGAATGTATGCCTTATACATGAGGATTTTGAGCCTCGCTCTAACGAAGGACCACCAAGCGCAGTAGTTATGCGAAGGTCATTTTGAGGAGCCACCATGCGTTTCGACAAATTCACTACCAAGCTGCAACAGGCGCTGGCCGATGCGCAGAGCTTGGCTGTCGGTCGGGATAACCAGTTCATCGAGCCGCAGCATTTGCTGCTGGCGCTACTCAACGATGCCGACAGCGGGGCAGGATCGCTGCTGGCGCGAGCGGGCGGGAATGTCGGCGGGTTGAAACCCGCCCTACAGGCGGCGCTGGACGATCTCGCCAACCTGTTCAACCTGACCGACAAGGAAGCGCAGAAACGCGGCGACCAGTTCATCGCCAGCGAGATGTTCCTGCTGGCATTAACCTCTGACAAGGGCGAATGCGGGCGCTTGCTCAAGCAGCACGGCGTGGTGCGCGCATCGCTGGAAACCGCCATCAACGCCGTGCGCGGCGGCGAATCGGTCGGCTCGCAGGAAGCCGAAGGCCAGCGCGAGGCGCTGAAAAAATACTGCCTCGACCTCACCGAGCGCGCGCAGCAAGGCAAGCTCGATCCGGTGATCGGGCGCGACGACGAGATCCGCCGCGCCATCCAGGTGCTGCAGCGCCGCACCAAGAACAACCCGGTACTGATCGGCGAGCCGGGGGTGGGCAAGACCGCCATCGTGGAAGGGCTGGCGCAGCGCATCGTCAACGAAGAAGTGCCGGAAACCCTGAAGGGCAAAAAGGTGTTGAGCCTCGACATGGCGGCGCTGCTGGCCGGGGCGAAGTATCGCGGCGAATTTGAGGAGCGCCTGAAATCCGTGCTCAAGGAAATCGCCCAGGAAGAAGGGCGCATCATCGTCTTCATAGACGAGCTGCACACCATGGTCGGCGCGGGCAAGGCCGAGGGGGCGATGGATGCGGGCAACATGCTCAAGCCTGCCCTGGCGCGCGGCGAGCTGCACTGTGTCGGCGCCACCACGCTGGACGAATACCGCAAATACATCGAAAAAGATGCCGCCTTGGAGCGCCGCTTCCAGAAAGTGCTGGTGGACGAACCTTCCGTCGAGGCGACCATCGCTATCCTGCGCGGCTTGCAGGAAAAATACGAACTGCACCACGGCGTGGAAATCACCGACCCCGCTATCGTCGCCGCCGCCGAGTTGAGCCACCGCTACATCACCGACCGCTTCCTGCCGGACAAGGCGATAGACCTGATAGACGAGGCCGCCGCGCGCATCAAGATGGAAATTGATTCCAAGCCGGAGGCCATGGACAAGCTGGACCGCCGCCTCATTCAACTAAAAATCGAGCGCGAGGCGGTGAAGAAGGAAAAGGATGAGGCGTCGCAGAAGCGCCTCGGCCTGATCGAGGACGAGATCAGGAAGCTGGAGCGCGAATACGCCGATCTCGAAGAAGTATGGAAGGCCGAGAAAGGTGCGGCGCAGGGCGCGGCGAACGTGAAGGAAGAAATTGATCGCGTCAAAGCCGATATCACGAAACTGCAACGCGAAGGCAAACTGGAAAAAGTGGCCGAGCTGCAATACGGCAAACTGCCGCAGCTCGAAACCAAACTGAAAGAAGCCGCGCAGCGCGAGGCGGAAGGCGGGCAGAAGAACAAGCTGCTGCGCACGCAAGTGGGCGCGGAAGAGATCGCCGAAGTGGTGAGCCGGGCTACGGGAATACCCGTATCCAAGATGATGCAGGGCGAGCGCGACAAGCTGCTCAAGATGGAAGACAAGATACACGAGGTGGGCCAGGACGAGGCAGTGCGTCTGGTGTCCGATGCGATTCGCAGATCAAGATCCGGGCTGTCCGATCCCAACCGCCCCTATGGCTCGTTCCTGTTCCTCGGCCCCACCGGCGTGGGCAAGACCGAGCTGTGCAAGGCGCTGGCCGGGTTTCTGTTCGACTCGGAAGATCATCTCATCCGCATAGACATGAGCGAATACATGGAGAAGCACTCCGTGGCGCGGCTGATCGGCGCGCCGCCCGGCTATGTCGGCTACGAAGAAGGCGGCGGCTTGACCGAGGCGGTGCGGCGCAAACCTTATTCCGTCATCCTGCTGGACGAAGTGGAAAAGGCGCACCCGGATGTGTTCAACGTACTGCTGCAAGTGCTGGACGATGGCCGCATGACCGATGGCCAGGGGCGCACCGTGGACTTCAAGAACACCGTGGTGGTGATGACCTCCAACCTCGGCAGCCAGATGATCCAGCAGATGGCGGGCGACGATTACCAGGTGATCAAGCTGGCGGTGATGGGCGAAGTGAAAAGCTATTTCCGCCCCGAATTCATCAACCGCATAGACGAAGTGGTGGTGTTCCACGCGCTGGACGAGAAGAACATCCAGTCCATCGCGCGCATCCAGTTGGGCTATCTGGAAAAACGCCTCGCCGCGATGGAGATGAAACTAAACGTCACCGATGCCGCGCTGGCGGAAATCGCCAATGCCGGTTTCGACCCGGTGTACGGCGCCCGCCCCTTGAAGCGCGCCATCCAGGCGCAACTGGAAAACCCGCTCGCCAGGCAAATATTGGAAGGCCGCTTCGCAGCGAAGGACACCATCAAGGTGGATTGCAAGGGCGGGGTTATGAGATTTGATAAAGGGTGACACCCGCAAGGGGTAGGCCGTGGTTGTAAAGACGCTAAAGCGTCAACAACCACGCTCTGCGGTTCGAGAAGTAAAGCATCCCGATATGCACCGTGGGTGGAACGTGAATAGCGCGTAGCCGGTTCCGTGCTTGCAATCAGAACAGTTGATCCTGGACCTTTTCGCTTTGCTGTTGCCCTGCGGGCGCAGCAAGCTGCTCTTGGGGCAGGTTTTCCTGGTAAAAATATTCCACGGTATCTCCGCCTGAATCACGCAAGCCGCCGCTGTTGATGCGTGCGGCGACGATGTTGTCTGGCGGGCTGTAAACCGCTTCCGGCACATCTTTCAGGGCCTTGCCCATATAGTCCATCCAGATGGGCAGAGCGGCTCCGCCACCCGTCTCCTTGTCGCCAAGGCTGCGCGGGTTGTCGAAGCCGATCCAGGCGATGCCGACCACGGTTGGCTGGAAACCGCAGAACCATGCATCCATGGAATCGCTGGTGGTGCCGGTCTTGCCGGCCAGATCCTGGCGGCCCAGCTGCATGGCGCGAGAGGCGGTGCCATAACGAACCACGTCCTGCATCATGTTGACCATGATGAAGGCGTTGCGCACATCAATCACCTGTTCGGCATTTTCCCCGGCCACAACCGGGGCCGCCAAACTCAACGCATTCCCTTTGTTATCTTCTATGCGCTCGATAAAGTAGGGGGCGATGCGGAAACCGCCGTTGGCGAAAATGGCATAGCCGGTCAGCATCTGCATCGGCGTGACCGAACCGGCGCCTAGCGCCATGGTGAGGTAAGGGGGATGCTTGTCGGCGTCGAAGCCGAATTTGGTCAGATAGTCCTGCGCATATTGCGGCGTAATGGCTTGCAGGATGCGGATGGAAACCAGGTTCTTGGACTTGGTGAGCGCCCGCCTCATGCTCATGGGGCCGTCAAACTTTTCGTCAAAATTTCTGGGCTCCCAAGCCTCGCTACCGGTTGCGGCGGCATCGAAAGCCAAAGGCGCATCGTTGATGGCAGAAGCGGGGGTAAAACCTTTTTCCAGCGCTGCGGAATAAATGAACGGCTTGATGCTGGAACCGGGTTGCCGCCAGGCCTGCGTGACGTGATTGAACTGGTTGCGCCCGAAATCGAAGCCGCCAACCAGCGCGTATATGGCTCCATTCAGCGGGCTGGCTGAAACAAAAGCCGCCTCCACCTGCGGCAGCTGCGAGATCAGCCAGAGCCCTTTATCGTCTTTTTGTACGCGGATCAGCGAGCCGGGGCGGATGCGCTGGTTCAGCGCAACCTTGTCCCCCAACGCGCGCTGGGGGAATTTCAAGCGCTCGCCGCTGATCTCTGCGATCTGCCCACCCTTGCAATAGACGCGAACGGATTTTTTGCTGGCTTCCTGTACCACCGCCGGAATCAGATCGCCGCTGTCGGCCACATCCTGCAGCGCATCCTCCAGGTATTCCTCGGAGCTATTCTTGCGCAGGTCTATGTACCCTTCTGGACCGCGATAGCCGTGGCGCTGATCGTATTCCAGCACGTTTTTACGCAGCGCCATGTAGGCTGCGGCCTGGTCCTGCTGACGTATGGTGGTGTAAACCCGGATGCCCTGGCTGTATGCGTCTTCATGAAACCGTTCGTACACTACTTGCCTGACCATTTCGGCAAGAAAGTCAGCCTTGACCGGAAATTCCTGAGTGCTGCCGCGCCTGGTGGCCAGGCGCTCCTGTTGAGCGGTTTCCAATTGTGCGTTATCTATAAAACGCAGCTCGTGCATGCGCCGCAGCACATAGAGTTGGCGCAGCTTGGCACGCTTGGGGTTGGCCACCGGGTTATAAGCGGAAGGCGCTTTGGGCAGACCGGCCAACATTGCGATTTCAGCTATGCCGAGCTGCTTCAGGTCTTTGCCAAAATAAACTTGAGCCGCAGCAGCAAAGCCATATGCGCGCTGGCCGAGATAAATCTGGTTGATATAGAGCTGAAGTATCTCGTCCTTGCTGAGATTGCGCTCTATCTTCAAGGCAAGCAACACCTCGTTGAATTTGCGCGTCAGAGTTTTTTCCTTGGACAGGAAAAAATTGCGCGCCACCTGCATGGTGATGGTGCTGGCACCCTGTTTTGCGCCTCCGGCGGTAAAGTTAAAATAGACGGCACGCAGCACGCCCGTATAATCAATTCCGCCATGCTCGTAGAAGCGATCATCTTCGGCGGCGAGAATGGCCTTTTTCATCAGGTCGGGCACCTCGGCCATTTTGACCAGCGCGCGGCGCTCTTCGCCGAACTCGCCGAGCAAGACACCTTCCGCGCTATACACGCGCAGCGGAATTTTGGGCTTGTAGTCGGTCAACGCTTCCAGTGAAGGCAGCGACGGATAGGCCAGCATTGCCGCAAACGCAAGCAGCAACAGCGGGAAAAGCCCGAGTGCAAGGGCGGTGATGGGATAAAACCACCAGCGATGGTTCATGGCACACGGGGAGATGGAAAAATCGGTTTTGGATTATATCGGCTCTCTCCTCGAAAAATAACCCAAAAGAAAAAACTTTACACGGGCTATAGTTATTGCTAGGATTTAAACCACTTTATACGGAAAAGCTCTAACCAGCCTATGCTTAAAGGAAATTTTGATATCCCGCTGGATTTTTTGCAGACCGGGGCACCGCCATTAATCGGGGTGGATATCAGTGCATCCGCTATCAAGCTGGTAGAGTTGAGCGAATCGCCCAAGAAAAACGGCTATGTGGTCGAACGTTACGCCATCGAGGAATTGCCCAAAGATGCGGTGGTTGATGGGAACATCAACAATCTGGACGCGGTTTCAGACTGTCTGTCGCGCGCCCTGAAACGCATGGGGACGCGCATCAAGAACGCCAGCTTGGCATTACCTGCTGCCGCCGTCATCACCAAGAAGATTCTGTTGCCCAGCGGACTGCGCGAAGAAGACTTGGAGTACCAAGTAGAATCCGAAGCGAACCAATATATTCCGTTTGCCATGGACGAAGTTAACCTGGATTTCCAGGTGGTCGGTCCGGCACCCGGCAGTGCCGATGAAGTCGAGGTGTTGCTGGCGGCTTCGCGCAAAGCCAATGTCGAGGATCGCGTGGCGGCCGCCCAGTCGGTTGGCTTGAAGGCTGTCGTGGTGGATGTAGAGCCCTATGCCGCCGAACTTGCATTCGACCAGATACGCCAGCAATTGCCCGGGGGGGCCGCAGACCAGTGCGTGGTGCTGGTGGATATCGGCGCGTACGTGATGAACATAAATGTGCTGCGCAACGGCCAATCGGTCTACGTGCGCGACCAGCAGATCGGCGGTGCGCAGCTGACCCAGCAAATCCAGAATGCGTTTGGCCTGTCTGCCGAAGAGGCGGAGGCGGGCAAGCGCGGCGGCGGGCTACCGGACAATTACGAAAGCGATGTCCTTGCTCCGTTCCGCGAAAACCTGGCAAGTGAGGTTGCGCGCGCTTTGCAGTTCTTCTTTACCTCGACTCAATTCAATGAGGTCAATTACATCGTGCTGTCGGGAGGTTGCGCGGCGCTGGCCGGACTGGATGATGTGGTTGCAACGCGCACCCAGGTGAGCACGCTGGTAGCCAACCCGTTTGCGCAGATGTCCCTATCCAGCCGCATTAAACCGCGCCAGCTGCAAACCGATGCTCCTGCGCTGATGATAGCCTGCGGCCTTGCGATGCGGAGGTTCGACCCATCATGATGCGCATTAACTTATTGCCGCACCGCGCCCACAAGCGCAAAGTTCGCCAGGCTCAATTTGTCGCGTTCAGCGTCATTTCGCTGTTGCTGGGCGTGCTGGTTGTGGGTTTTGTGCATACATACATCAGCTCTGAAATTTCTTATCAGGAACGCCGCAACCAATACCTGAAGCAGGAAATCGAATTCCTGAACAAGCAAATTGCGGAAATAAACAAGTTGCGCGAGCAAACCGAATCCCTGCTGGCGCGCAAAACCGTGGTCGAAAACCTGCAAACTACCCGCTCGGATGTGGTTCACCTGATAGACCAGATGTTGAGAATATTGCCGGACGGAGTATATTTGAAGTCGGTCAAGCAAGTTGACAGCAAGATCAGCCTGGTTGGTTACGCGCAATCAAATGCGCGGGTTTCCACTCTGATGCGCGCCATAGATAACTCGCCGTGGCTGGAATTGCCGGCGCTGGTCGAGATTCATGCAACAACGGCAAGCGGGGCGCGAGTCAGCGAATTCACCCTGAACTTCAGCTTGAAAAAACAGGCGCCCGCAACCCCTTCCGCCCCGGCAAAACCCTCCGCCACGAAAGGTTAGGTGTTCCGAATGAATTTGCTGGCAGAGCTGAAAAATATTGACCCCAAGAACCCGGGTGGCTGGCCGTGGTTGGTGAAACTCGTCGCGTTTGCGTCGATATTTCTGGGTGTCGTCTTTGCGGGTGCTGTTTTCGACTGGCAGGATCAGTGGGAAAGCCTGGGCACAGTCAAACAGGAAGAAGAAAAACTGAAAGAAACATTCCTCGATAAAAAGAAACAGGCTATCAACCTCGATATCATCAAGAAACAGCTCACCGATACGCAGCAGTCATTCGGTGCATTGCTCAAGCAACTGCCGAACAAATCGGAAATGGACGCGCTGCTGACGGACATTAACCAGGCCGGACTGGGGCGCGGCCTCCAGTTTGACCTGTTCCGTCCGGGCGCGGAGGTGGTGACCGGCGTGTTTGCCGAGCAGCCGATCACCATAAAAGTAACAGGCGCTTACGACGACCTCGGCAAGTTCGCCAGCGACATTTCCCAGTTGCCGCGCATCGTGACGCTGAACAATATCAGCATCAGCCCCACCACCACGCAACTATCCATGGATGCGACGGCAAAAACCTACCGCTATCTGGACGAGGAAGAGCTCGCCGCCCAGAGGAAGGCCGCCAAACCGGCTGCCGCCAAGGCTGGAGCAAAAAAATGATGAGATTGCCCCTTCTGTTGCTGCTTGCCCCCCTGCTGCTTTCTGCATGCGGTCGGGAGGAGTTTCAGGATTTGCGCGACTTCGTCAAGAACTCCGGGGCAAACATGCGCGGCAAAGTGGCTCCACCGCCCGAGATCAAGCCGTATGAGCCTTTTAATTACGACAATTCCGCAGGTTTGCCCGATCCGTTCAAACCGCGCAAGGATACGAAGAAGGCTGAACGACCCGGCCTGAACCAGCCTGATCTGGAACGCCGCCGCGAAGCGCTGGAGGAGTTTCCGCTGGAGAGCCTGAAAATGGTTGGCTTTCTGCATCAAGGCAAAGCTGGTCACGCTATCATTCGCTCGCCCGATACCAAGTTGCACCGGATCAGGATCGGCAACTATCTTGGACAGAACTTTGGGCATGTCACGGAAGTGTCTGACACCGAAGTAAAAATCAAGGAAACCATTCAGGATAGCGCCGGGGATTGGTCGGAGCGCATGAGCAGCCTGCAACTTATAGAGTGATTGGGAGCAAACATGAAACAGTTCAACAGCACGTTCCGCAACCTTCTTCGATTCGCCGCCGCACTGTTCGCGGCCTGCGCGCTGTCCGCCCACGCTCAAACCGGCTCCGAGGCGCAAAACAGCATTCAATCTCTCGGCATCAGCAGCGCCCAAGGGGGCAAGGTGGTTCTCAAGGTCGGGCTGAAGAGCGCGCTGGCCAGCCCGCCCGCCGCGTTCACCATCAGCGCACCGCCGCGTATCGCTTTCGACTTTCCCGGCACCGCAAATGGGCTTGGCAAATCGGTGCAGGAGTTCAGCGAAGGCGACCTGCGCAGCGCCAATATTGTGCAGGCAGGCAACCGCACGCGCCTGGTAATCAACTTGAGCCAGATGATGTCTTACGACACCAAGGTTGACGGCAACGCCCTGCTCATCACTCTGCAAGGAAAATCTGCGGATGAAATGGCGGCGAGCCCGGCATCCCGCTTTGCAGAGGCCAAGCCTGCCACTCAAAAACACAGCTTGCGAGACGTTGATTTTCATCGCGGCAAAAATGGCGAGGGGCGCGTCCAGATTGATTTGTCTGACAGCAATATGGGTATAGACATCCGCCGGCAAGGTAAGAGCTTGGTCGTGGATTTTCTGAAAACCAGCTTACCGCGAAATTTGCAGCGCAAGCTTGACGTGACTGACTTCGGCACTCCGGTTGAGGGGATAGACACATTCGTGCAAGGCGACGACGTGCGCATGATCATCGAGCCAAAAGGGCTGTGGGAGCAGGCCGCATACCAGACGGACAACAAGTTCATCGTGGAAATCAAGCAACTGGCGGACGACCCGAAAAAACTGGTTAAAGGTGGCTCCGCTGGCTATACGGGAGAAAAGCTGACCCTG
>VIKH01000073.1:9229-16579 GCA_008080515.1 Gallionellaceae bacterium
ACCCTGAACTTCCAGAATATTTCGGTGCGCGAAGCGCTGTATGTGATAGGCGACTTCATCAACGGCAATAATATCCCCATGAACATGATCATCAGCGAATCGGTGACGGGGAACCTCACTTTGCGCCTCAAAGATGTGCCGTGGGATCAGGCGCTGGACATTATCCTGGAGAGCAAGGATTTGGATCGGCGCGTGAATGGCAACGTGATGCAGATAGCCAAGCGCGATGAGCTGGCGGCCAAAGAGAAAATCAACCTGGCTTCCCAGAACGAGATTGCAGACATGGAAACGTTGCGCACCGAGAGTTTCCAGCTCAGCTACCAGAAAGGCGACGCGGTTGCGGCCATGCTGACTAACGACAAACAGCGCATTCTTTCAAAGCGCGGCAGCGCGGTAGTGGATGCGCGCACCAACACCCTGTTTGTCAAAGATACCCCAAACGGCCTGGAAGAGGCGCGCAAGCTCATCAAGCAAATTGATGTACCGGTGCGCCAAGTGATGATCGAAGCCAGGTTCGTAGAGGCCACCGATAATTTCAACCTGACCTTGGGGGGGAAACTGGGGTTCAGGCAGCCTGCTGTTGCGACGGGTGGCGGGAACAATGTGCTCAACGTGGGCGGAACTCCAACGCAAGGCCAGGTTGATGTCAACGTTAACCTGCCCACTTCCGCGTACACCGCCGGGACAGGCGGCCTGCTGGTTTCGCTGTTCAACCGAGATGCCACCAAAGTTCTGTCGCTGGAGTTGACGGCTTCAGAACTGGACGGGGTGACCAAGTCCATAGCCAGCCCTCGCGTGGTAACGGCGGACTCGACCGAGGCCAACATCGAGCAAGGCGTCGAAATCCCGTATTCTACGGTCAGCTCTTCAGGCACCAGCGTGCAGTTCAAGAAGGCGAACTTGAGCCTCAAGGTGACACCGAAGATTACTCCGGACAACAATGTAGATATGAAATTGAGCGTGAACCAGGATACGGTGGGAACGTCATATGGCGGCGTGCCGAGCGTTAACACCAATCAGGTATCCACACAGGTGCTGGTCGAAAATGGCGGCACGGTGGTGATCGGCGGCGTTTACAAGCAGTCCGAGACCAAATCCGAAACCAAAGTTCCGCTGCTGGGAGACGTGCCGGTGCTCGGATGGCTGTTCAAGAACCAAAACCGCACCGACAACAAGACGGAATTGCTGATCTTCATTACGCCCAAAGTTCTGAAAGAAACCTTGAGTCTGCGTTAAATCACAGGCGTGAAAAAAGCCCGGCCAAAAGCCGGGCTTTTTTGTTGCCGGTACAAGCGGCTCGAGTAAGGCGCGTAAGCCGGGCGTAACACGGGTACGCGCTCCGGCACCGTTAAAAAATTGCGGCAGTGCCAGCAGAAATTTTCGCTACAATTCCGTTATGCAAACCGAATCGGACGCACCTGCCAAGCGCCTCTCCGGCAACATTTTTCTCGTGGGCATGATGGGCGCCGGTAAAACCACGGTGGGGAAACTGCTTGCCCAGCATTTAGGCAAGACCTTTGTGGATAGTGACGAGGAAATTCAGCGACGCACCGGGGTTACGATCCAGCACATTTTTGACGTCGAGGGCGAACCCGGCTTTCGCCAGCGCGAGGCAAACGCCATCCAGGCTCTGGTCAAACTCGACAACATAGTTCTGGCGACCGGCGGCGGGGCGGTATTGAACGAACAGAGCCGGGCTGCGTTGCGCGGCAACGGCATCGTGGTATATCTGAAAAGCACGACGCACGATCTTTGACCCTCTCGCCAGGCTGAAAGAGCTGTACGAGCAACGCGACCCGCTTTACGCGGAGGCGGCAGATCTGGTGACCCATACCGGCAAGCAGAGCGTGCATGGCCTGGTGCACCAGTTGCGAAAAGATCTGGCGCAATTTTCAATAACTGAAGGCGGCACTTGATACCATGCAAACCTTGACCGTCGGGCTGGCCGAACGCAGCTACCCTATCCACATCGGCACCGGGCTGCTCGGTCGCCACGATTTGCTGCTGCCCTATTTGCCGCACAAGCGCGCGGCGGTGGTTAGCAACACAACCGTGGCTCCGCTATATCTGGAATCTTTGCTCGGCACGCTCGGCAAGCACGGTGTCGGCATAGTGCCCATCATTCTGCCAGACGGGGAAAAATACAAAAACGCGGAGACGCTGGGGCTGGTTTACGACACGCTGCTGCGCGAGCGTTGCGAGCGCAACACACCGCTGATTGCGCTGGGCGGCGGAGTGATCGGCGACATGACCGGCTACGCGGCGGCAACCTACCTGCGCGGTGTGCCTTTCATCCAGATCCCCACCACGCTGCTGGCGCAGGTGGATTCCTCGGTCGGCGGCAAGACCGGCATTAACCACCCGCTGGGCAAGAACATGGTCGGCGCGTTCTACCAGCCGCTGGTGGTGCTGGCCGACATCGCCACGCTGGACACCCTGCCGGATCAAGAGTTGCGTGCGGGCATCGCTGAAATCATCAAGTATGGCCTGATCCGCGACCTGCCGTTCTTCGAGTGGCTGGAGCAAAACATGGAAAAGCTGCTGGCGCGCGATGCGGCGGCCTTGCAGTACGCCATCGCGCACAGTTGCCAAAACAAGGCCGAAATAGTGGGTGCAGACGAGCGCGAAAGCGGCGAGCGCGCTTTGCTCAACCTCGGTCATACCTTCGGTCATGCCATCGAAACCGGCATGGGCTATGGTGCGTGGCTGCACGGCGAAGCGGTCGCGGCGGGTACCATCATGGCTGCCGACCTGTCCCGCCGTTTGGGCTGGATCAGCGAACAGGACGCGGTGCGCACGAGACGGCTGTTCGAGCGCGCCGGACTGCCGGTCATCGCGCCCGATCTGGGTGCGGAAAAATACCTGCAACTGATGGGGCTGGACAAAAAAGTGGTCGGCGGGAAAATCCGCTTCGTGCTGCTGGAAGCCATCGGCCGCGCCACCGTAACGGGAGATGTGCCGGAAGAGTTGCTGCGGCAAACACTGGCGGCTTGTGTCAAGCATGAGTGAGCTGGCGCACTACGCGGTAGGCGAACACAACACGCGCGGCAGAGCCGTGCCGGAAAATGCGCCATTCGCGCGCAGCGAGTTCCAGCGCGACCGCGACCGCATCATCCACTCCACCGCCTTCCGCCGCCTGGAATACAAAACCCAGGTATTCGTCAACCACGAGGGCGACCTGTTCCGCACCCGGCTCACGCACAGCATGGAAGTGGCGCAAATCGCCCGCTCCATCGCGCGCTACCTGCGGCTCAACGAAGACCTGGTGGAAGCCATCGCGCTGGCCCACGATCTCGGCCACACCCCGTTCGGCCATGCCGGTCAGGACGCGCTCAACGCCTGCATGAAGGGTCATGGCGGCTTCGAACACAACCTGCAATCGCTGCGCGTAGTGGATGTGCTGGAGGAGCGCTACGCCGCTTTCGACGGATTAAACCTGTGCTTCGAAACGCGCGAAGGCATCCTCAAGCATTGCTCACCGGAATGCGCTGCCAGTCTGGGTGCGGTGGGTGAGCGCTTCCTCAAGAAACAGCGGCCTTCGCTGGAGGCGCAGATCGCCAACCTGGCCGATGAAATTGCCTACAACAACCATGATGTGGACGACGGTCTGCGCTCCGGCCTGATCAAGCTGGAACAGATCGCTTCGGTACGCCTGATCGCCGGGCACCTCGATGCGGTGCGTCTAGCCTATCCGGGCTTGGGCGAGCGCCGCCTGATACACGAGACGATACGCCGCATGATCGGCACGCTGGCCACCGACCTGATACAGCAAACGGAAAAAAACATCCGCGAGTGCGGTGCCATGAATCTGGATGACGTGCGCGCCTCACCGCCGCTGGTCGCGTTCAGCCCGGAAGTGCGCGAACAAAGCCGCGAGCTGAAAACTTTCCTGCACACCCATCTGTACCGCCACTACCACGTCATGCGCATGAATACCAAGGCGCACCGCATCATCGCCGACCTGTTTCACGCCTTTGTGGAAGATCGCCGCCTGTTGCCGCCGCAATTCCAGCGGCAGGCGGAAACAGACACGGCGCGTGCCGTGTCCGATTACATCGCGGGGATGACCGACCGCTACGCCATCCGCGAACACCGCCGCATTTTTGCGGTGGAGGAAATCTAAACCGCCAGCCGTTCCAGCAATTTTTCGTGTATCCCACCAAAGCCGCCGTTGCTCATGATCAGCACGTGGTCACCCGGTTTAGCGGCGGTGACAATGGCCTCGATCAGCTCGCCGAGGTTGCCCTTCGCCGTCGCCTTGTCTCCTAGCGGCTCCAAGGCAGCCGCCGCATCCCAGCCCAGGTTCGCGTCGTAGCAAAACACCCGGTCCGCGCCTTTCAAGCTGCCGGGTAAGGCATCTTTCATCACGCCCAACTTCATGGTGTTGGAGCGCGGTTCCAGCACGGCAAGGATGCGCGCCGTGCCGACCTTGTGGCGCAGCCCGGCCACGGTGGTTTCAATCGCGGTGGGGTGGTGCGCGAAATCGTCATAGACGGTGATACCGTTCACTGCGCCGCGCACCTCCATACGGCGCTTCACGTTCTTGAATTCGCTCAAAGCCGCCAGACCCAGTTTCACTGGCACCCCGGCATGGCGCGCCGCAGCCAGCGCGGCCAACGCGTTCATGCGGTTGTGTTCGCCCAGCAGCTCCCACTGTAGCGCGCCGAGCGGATCGCTATCAAATGACACGGTATTGTCCGCGTCAATATTCCAGCCTTGGTGCAAGCCGAACCATTCCACCGGTGTCCAGCAGCCGCGCTTGAGTACGCGCTCCAGCGCGGCGTCACGGCCATTGCTGACAATCAGGCCGTTGCCGGGCACGGTGCGTACCAGATGGTGAAACTGCATTTCGATGGCCGCGAGATCGGGAAAGATGTCGGCGTGATCGAACTCGAGATTATTGAGAATCGCGGTACGCGGGCGGTAATGCACGAATTTGGAGCGCTTGTCGAAGAACGCGGTGTCGTACTCGTCGGCCTCGATGACAAAGAACGAAATCCCCCCTCGCCCCCCTTTTGCAAAGGGGGGAACGGTTGCGCCGGCATCTCCGGTTTTATCCCCCGTTATTCTGCGGCACGCCGCCGATCAGAAAGCCAGGGGCCAATCCGGCGTGTTCCAATATCCAAGCCAGCATCGAGCTGGTGGTGGTCTTGCCGTGGGTGCCCGCGACAGCCAGCACCCACTTGTCGTGCAGGATGTTCTGCGCCAGCCACTGCGGGCCGGAAACGTAGGGCAGATTTCGGTTGAGGATTTCCTCCATCAGCGGGTTGCCGCGCGACACCACGTTGCCAATAATGAACACATCCGGCTTGAGCTCGACCTGTTCCACGCCGAAGCCTTCGATCAGTTCGATGCCCTGCGCTTCGAGCTGCGTGCTCATCGGCGGATAGACGTTGGCGTCGCAGCCAGTAACGCGGTAACCGGCCTGCCTGGCGATGGCCGCGATGCCGCCCATGAAGGTGCCGCAGATGCCAAGGATGTGAATGTGCATGTTTGCCCTGTGTCAATAACACCCTCTCCCATTCCCTCTCCCGCTTGCTGGAGAGGGTGCCCGGCAGGGCGGGTGAAGGAAGGTGGCAGATTTCAAGTCCGGAAAATAAAATACACCGCCCCCATCAGGCACAGGCCCGCATACAGGTAATCCAGCTTGAGCGGCTGGTTCATATACAGCACGGCGAAAGGGATAAATACCGACAGGGAGATGGCTTCCTGCAATATCTTGAGTTGCCCGAGGTTGAGCCAGGTATAGCCGATACGGTTCGCCGGCACCTGGATCAGATATTCGAACAGCGCGATGCCCCAGCTCACCAGCGCGGCAACATACCACGGCGATGCCGCGAGGTTTTTCAGATGCCCGTACCACGCGAACGTCATGAACAGGTTGGAAACGGCAAGCATCAGCGCCGTGACCAGCAGCGGGTTCGAGATCAGGTTCATGCGTTAAACGGTCGCGAGCAGCCGCTGCGCGGCCTGCCTGCTAAACCCGATGCGCTTCGATTCTTCAAGTCAGACTGGCTGCCAGGCTAATCAACGCCCAACATCTCCACATCGAATATCAGCGTCGCATTGGCCGGTATCATGTTCGAATAACCTCGCGCACCATAGCCCAAGCCAGGCGGGATGGTCAGCGTGCGCCGCCCGCCCTCCTTCATGCCCGAGACCCCCACGTCCCACCCTTTTATAACCTGGCCCGCGCCGAGCTGGAAGCTGTATGGCTTCCCGCTGTCGCGCGAGCTGTCAAATTTCTTTCCCTTGTTCTCTGGCGCGTTCTCGTCGTAAAGCCAGCCGGTGTAGTGCACCGTCACCTTGCGCCTGGCGGCGGCCACTCCCCCCTCACCCAGCAGAATATCGGTTTTGACCAGCCCGCTCGCGGTATCCGTTTCACCGCCGCCGCCGCCAATCAAAGGCTGATCGGAGCAGCCCGCAATTGAAAAAATACCGGCAACCAGCAGCAAAGCCAGGCGGCGGGAAAAGATACGTTTCACGGTGTAATGTCCTCAACGGGTTTCGCGGTTCATCCAGGCAAAATTATCTTACAGCCAGCAGCTCGACATCGAATACCAGCGTCGCATCCGGCGGAATCACCCCGCCAGCCCCCGATCTCCCATAACCCAGCTCCGGTGGAATGATAAGCGTGCGTTGCCCACCGACTTTCATGCCCTCCACGCCCTGATCCCAGCCCCTGATAACTTGCCCAGCGCCGAGCGGAAAATCAAACGGCTCGTGGCGGTCGCGCGAGCTATCGAATTTCATCCCTTTTTTCTCTGGTGCCGCCGCATCGTACAGCCAGCCGGTGTAATGCACCAGCACCTCCATGCCGCTGGTCGCCAGTTCACCTTCGCCCAGTTTGACATCGGTTTTAATCAGTTCGGTCATATTGAATCCTTTGCTGTTGATGGTTGTTGATATTGGTTCAGTCGTCAGGGAGGGCAAGAACGCAGCGTTGGCCGCCCGGTTTTGTTTCGCCTGGATACGGCGTCCCTCCCCTGCTTGGCTTTGTGTAAATCGGACAAATTTATTTTCTGGGCTTGTTGAGATAGAAGTGTTAGCGCCGATTGAATTCCGGCCCGGCGTGCCGAATGAATATTGACTCGGGGTCGGTTGTTACTTCTGGAGCCGCACCTGCGTGGAAGTTTACCAGATTGCGTGTGCTATCAAAACGCAAAAAGCCATCCCAAAAGACAGCTCCACAGTCCGTGCATACAAGCAGGCGCAAGACTTTCTTCAGGAATTTGCTGGCTCCCCGACCTGGACTCGAACCAGGGACCTGCGGATTAGCAGTACAGATTACACCACTAGTGTCCGGTTAAATTGGGTATCGACAACGTAAAGCCAAGTATTGGCGCGGGT
>VIKH01000074.1 GCA_008080515.1 Gallionellaceae bacterium
GATGCGCAATGCGGCCAGCCCAACCTTCGGCACATCGAAAATGGAAAGATTCTGGTCCTGCGTGGTGCGGATTTCATTCAGCCCGTGTGCGCGCAACAGTGCCGCGATGCCGCGCAACTGCGCCGGGGTGATGTCGCCCGCCGGCAGGGCCACCGGCAACACGAACAGTCCGGCCTGCCGCTGCGCAAACAGCTTGCGCGGCGCTCCCGGCCCCGGCCCCTCGCCGCCGGTTGGCTGGCGCCACTCGCCTTGGGTATAGGCTTGGGCGGCGAGCGCCTGACTGGTGCGCTCGAACTCTTCGCGGTACTTCTCCAGAAAACCCTGCTCGCCGAAACGCTCGACCAGAAATTTGATGCGCGATTTGGCGCGCTTGGTGCGGTCGGAATACTTGTTGTGCAGCGCCACTAGTGCTTCCAGCGCAAACAGCAGTTCGCGCTCCGGGATGAATTCCTCGACCACGATCGCCTCGCGCGGTTTGTGCCCCAGGCCGCCTGCGGCCTTGATCATGAAGCCGGGCTGCCCGTCCTTTTCGGTCGCTATGACGCCGCAATCGTGCAGCAAGGCCTGCGCGCAATCTTCCTCGCAGGCCGAGAGGCTGATCTTGAACTTGCGCGGCAATTGCTGGTTGAGCGGGTTGCGCAGGAAGTGTACCGCCGCATCGCCCAGGTGTTTCGTTATGTCCACGCGCTCGCGCGGGCACACGCCGGACAGGCTGCATGCCGTCAGGTTGCGCACCGTGTTGCTGCAAGCCTCGCGCGTGGTCATGCCGGCCCCGGCGATGCGGCGCATCGCGGCGGGCGTGCTATCGAGCGGCACGAAGTGGGTCTGGATGGAATGGCGCGTGGTGAGGTGCGCGATGCCTTTCTGCGAGTGCGCCTCGACAATATCCGCCACCGCCTCCAGGCGGTCCGGCGTGAGGCGCCCGCCGGGCACCTTCATGCGGAACATGTGCATGCCGTGCTGGCGCTGGCCGTACACGCCGTGTTGCAGGCGCACCGCCGTCATGCGTTCCATGTCCAGATGCCCGGCATTGAAGGCCTGGATGGCCTGCTCGAAGCGGTCAATTTCTTCCAGATCGGCCAGATTGCTCGTATTTGCGCTCATGCGTATTCTCCTTACAAAAATAAATTCACGACACCATCAGCTTGCCGCCAATCAGCATCAGCATCACCGCCAGAATCGGCCGCAACACCTTTTCCGGAACCTTGGCGCTCAGGTGGCTGCCGATATAGATGCCCGGCAGCGAGCCGAGAAGCAGGCTGCCCAGCAGCACCAGATCTACCGTGCCCAGCGCCAGATGCCCCAGCCCGGCCACGGCGGTCAGCGGCACCGCGTGGGCGATGTCGGTTCCCACCACTTTTGCGGTGGCCATGCGCGGATACAGGAACAGCAGCGCCACCGTGCCCAGCACCCCGGCGCCGATGGACGAAATGGTCACCAGCACGCCGACGATGGCACCGGTGGCGACGGTCGCACCCGGCAAGTGGCGGTGGTGCAGCTCGTACACCGTGCCGTCGTCGCGCAGCGCGATTTTTTTGATCCATTCTTTCAACAGCAGCGCGGCGGCAGTCAACAGCAACGCGATGCTCAGCACCCCGGTTACCAGCCCCTTCAATGCCGCTTCGTCGAGTGCCAGAAACTTGAACAGCCCGATGGTGAGCAGCGCGGCGGGCAGGCTGCCCGTACCCAACAGGCCGACCACCTTCCAGTCCACCGTGCCGTTGCGGCCATGCACCCAGCCGCCCAGCGACTTGGTGATCGAGGCGTACAGCAGGTCGGTGCCCACCGCGGTGGCGGGCGACACGCCGAAGAACAGCACCAGCAGCGGGGTCATCAGCGAGCCGCCGCCGACGCCGGTCACCCCGACGATCAGCCCGACCAGAAAACCGGATAATGTGTAGAGCCAGTCCATAGCGAACCCCAGAAACCGGAGCGGATATTAGACCAACCGTATATCATTCCAAAATGGTATTATCTTAAAACGTTATAACTATACGTTATGAGAGGGTCGCGATGAACTTGCAGCAGTTGCGGTATCTGAACGAAATTGCGCGGCGCGGATTGAAAATTTCCGACGCGGCGCAAGCGCTCTACACTTCGCAACCGGGGATCAGCAAACAGATCAAACTGCTGGAGGAGGAGCTGGGGGTCGAAATATTCGTGCGCAACGGCAAGCGCATCAGCGCCCTGACCGAGCCGGGCAAGGCGGTGCTCGGTATCGCGCAGCGCATCCTGCAAGACACCGGCAACCTGAAACAGGTCGGGCAGGAATTCAGCGGGCAGGACAGCGGCTCGCTCACCATCGCCACCACGCATACCCAGGCGCGCTACGCATTGCCCGCCGTGGTCAAACAGTTCATCGCGCGCTATCCCAAGGTCAAGCTCGGCCTGCACCAGGGTAGCCCGGAGCAGATCGCCCAACAGGTGTTCAGCGGCGAGGCGGACATCGCCATCGCCACCGAAAGCCTTGCGCTGCACGACGAACTGGTGACCCTGCCATGCTATGAATGGCAAAAAGCTGACGCTGGAGAAAATCGCGCAGTACCCCATCATCACCTACGACTTCGCCTTCAGCGGGCGCGGCAAAATCAACGCCGCTTTCGAGGCGCGCAAGCTCGCCCCCAATATCGTGCTCACCGCCATTGATGCGGACGTGATCAAGACATATGTGGAGCTTGGTTTGGGGATCGGCATCCTCGCCCGGATGGCGTTTGTGCCGGGGCGCGACAAGCATCTGCGCATGATGGATGCGGCCCACCTGTTCCAGCCCAGCATCACCCGGGTCGCCATCCGCCGCAACGAGTATCTGCGCGGCTACACCTACCACTTCATCGAGCTGTTCGCGCCGCACCTCACCCGCGAGGTGGTCGTCAAGGCGATGGGCGCTGCCGGCAAGGCCTGACCAAGGCGCCCTATATTTTCTCGATCAGCCGGTAGGTGGGCATGTCGCCCTTGCCCTTCATGTGGGTAATGCTGGGCGGCTCGAACCGATACTGATGGCGCAAGCGTTTGTAGGTGGCAGTGTCAACCTGAATGTGGTCTCCCGTCGCCTCGTCGGTCAGGCGGCTGGCAATGTTGACGGTATCGCCCCACAGGTCGTAAATGATGCGCTTGGTGCCGATTACCCCCGCCACCACCGGGCCGGTAGCGATACCGATATGGATGGACATGCCGTGCTTCATCAGATCGGGATGTTTTGCCACCATTTCGCGCATTTCCAGCGCCATGTCGGCCATTCTCGCCACATAGTCGTGGCTGCCGCGCGTCAGCCCGCCCGCTACCATGTAGGCGTCGCCTATGGTTTTGATTTTTTCCAGGCCGTACTTATCGGAAAAAGAGTCGAACCAGGAAAAGATCGTGTTCAGCAGATCCACCATCTGCTCCGGAGACATCTGTTCGGTGAGCTGGGTGAAATTGACGATGTCGGCAAACATCACCGTCGCATCGGCATGGCCGTCTGCGATCAAGCCCGGCTTGTCTTTCAGCCGTTGCGCGATATGGAGCGGCAACACGTTGTTGAGCAGTTGCTCGGATTTCCCCTGTTCCTCCAGCAGCAAACTGTGTTTCTGATCGAGCTGGCTTTTGATTTTTTCTGTTTCCAGCACGAAGTGGCGTATCAGGAAATAGATGATGGATGACATCGCGACAAAATTGAGCGCGAAAAATACGCCTATCGTTTTCAGCGGAATATTGCCTTGCTGTCCCCCATCCAGATAAAAGTCAAAAAAGCCGGACACTACGGTCAGCACGATGTATGCGATGAACCAGGGGATGGATTCGCGCCAGCCCGCCACCACCACCGCCAGCACCGGCGCGAGCAGCGCCCACAGCATCACGCCGCTCGAAGCCACCGAGTTGCCGATGCTCCACTGCATGATGAAGGGCGCGAACAGGAACAGGCCGAGCTGAACAAAGCGGAACGCGGCGAAATTGCGGCTCTTGAGGTAATAAATCAGCGAGGTGACGGAAATCGCCTGGTAAGCCAGCGGCACGTTGCTGGAAAAGTTCAGCCCCATCATCCAGTAGATCGCCAGCCACATCATGACCGCAAAGGTCATGAACGCGCTGGCAAATATCAGCAGGTTTCTGCGCAGCGCATCTTCCTGCATTTCCATGGCTTCTTTGGCCGCCGCTTCCGGCGGGCCGGGTAATTCGCCCATCTTTTCTCCACAGCAATATTTTTGGCGGTTGAAAATGGCCTGCCAGCCCTGCCGTCATACCTTGGCTGCCATAATACATGAACCGATTGCAAAAAATCAGAGCGGCGGTGTCCCGCGCTTCATAAATTGCAAGGAAGAGGCTAAAATCGCAGGCCTTGCGATAATCAATTAAGGAACCTCCATGTCCATGGCAGACCGCGACGGTTTTATCTGGTACGACGGAAAACTCGTGCCCTGGCGCAACGCCACCACCCACGTTCTCACCCACACCCTGCACTACGGCATGGGCGTATTCGAGGGGGTGCGCGCCTACAAGACGGCACGCGGCACCGCGATTTTCCGGCTGAAAGAACACACCGACCGCCTGTTCAACTCGGCCTACATTTTCAAGATGAAAATGCCGTTTGACCGGGAAACCCTGATGGAGGCGCAGCGCGAAGTGGTGCGCGCCAACAAGCTGGAATCCTGCTACATCCGCCCCATCGCGTTTTATGGTTCGGAGGCCATGGGTATTGCCGCCACCACTCTCAGCACCCACGTCGCTGTCGCGGCATGGCCGTGGGGGGCTTATCTGGGCGAGGAGGGCATGGCCAAGGGCATCCGCGTGAGGACGTCCAGTTTCACCCGCCACCACGTCAATATCAATATGTGCCGCTCCAAATCGGTCGGCACTTATACCAACTCCATCCTGGCGCACCAGGAAGTGGCGCAGGACGGCTACGACGAAGCGCTGCTGCTGGATGTGGACGGCTATGTGGCCGAGGGCGCGGGCGAAAATATTTTTATCGTAAAGAAAGGCAAGCTGTACACGCCCGACCTGACTTCCTGCCTGGAAGGCATCACGCGCGACTCCGTCATCACGCTTGCCGCCGACCTCGGCATCGAGCTGATCGAGAAGCGCATCACGCGCGATGAGGTGTACTGCGCCGACGAAGCTTTTTTCACCGGCACCGCAGCGGAGGTCACTCCCATACGCGAACTGGACAACCGCACCATCGGTAGCGGCACGCGCGGCCCGATCACCACCCGGCTACAATCGCTGTTCTTCGATTGCGTCAGCGGAAAAAACCACCCGCACGCCGATTGGCTGGCGCACGTATAAAGGATCCTCCATGAAAACCGAACACGCCAGGCAGGTATGTATCGAAGTGACGGCTGCAGATCTGCCGCTGTGCTGCCCCACACCCGCCATGAGCCTGTGGAACGCCCACCCCAGGGTGGCGATCCCGGTGGAAAAACTGGGCGAGGCGCGCTGCCCCTATTGCAGCACGCTGTACAAGTTCAAGGGCGAATTGCCGCACGGGCATCACTGAAAACCGCGACGCTCGACATCGCGGGCTCACCCGCGTGTTCGGGCTTATTGCGAACGGGATTTATCCGCTGATGGCGAGGTTGAGATCCATTTGGGCGATGTCGTCAACCTTGTTGGCGTTGCCGTTTTCGCGCGCCGCTTCGATTTCGTCGAGATATTCCGGCGTGATGTCGCCGGTGATGTAGTCGCCGTCGAAGCATGAAGCATCAAAATGCCGCACGGACGGGTTGGCTTTGCTCACCGCCGCCTTGAGGCTGTCCAGATCCTGATAGATCAGCCCGTCCGCGCCGATTTCGCAGCAGATTTCGGAATCGGTGCGCCCGGTGGCGATCAGCTCGCGGCGCGAGGGCATGTCAATCCCGTACACGTTGGGAAAGCGCACCGGCGGCGCGGCGGAGGCGAAATACACCTTGCGCGCCCCCGCATCCCGCGCCATCTGTACGATCTCGCAACTGGTGGTGCCGCGCACGATGGAATCGTCCACCAGCAAGACGTTCTTGTTCCTGAATTCGACGTTGACCGCGTTCAGTTTCTGGCGCACCGATTTTTTGCGCATTTCCTGGCCCGGCATGATGAAGGTGCGACCGATGTAGCGGTTCTTCACGAAGCCTTCGCGAAACGGAATGCCGAGGCGGTTGGCGAGCTGCAAGGCGCTGGGGCGGCTGGAGTCCGGGATCGGGATGACCACATCTATACCCGCTTGCGGCCAGGTGCGCGCGACCTTGTCGGCCAGGCTTTCGCCCATGTTCAGGCGCGTCTCGTACACCGAAATGCCGTCAATCACCGAGTCCGGGCGCGCCAGATAAACATATTCGAAAATGCACGGGTTCAGCGTGGGGTTTTTCGCGCATTGCTGGCTGTGGAAATTGCCGTCGAAATCTATGAACACCGCCTCGCCCGGCGCGATGTCGCGCAGCAGCTTGAAGCCCAGCGTGTCCAGCGCCACGCTTTCCGAGGCGACCAGGTACTCCGTGCCGCTGGCAGTTTGGTGGCTGCCCAATACCAGGGGGCGGATGCCGTAGCTGTCGCGGAACGCCAGCAAGCCGTAGCCCGCGATCATGGCCACCACCGCGTAAGCGCCGTGGCAGCGCCGGTGTACGCCCGAGACAGCGGCGAAAATGGTCTGGATGTCGAGGCGATATTTCTTGGTGTTTTCCTGCAATTCGTGCGCCAGCACATTGAGCAGCACTTCCGAATCGGAGCGGGTGTTCACATGGCGGCGATCTTCCAGGAACAGGTCTTCCTGCAACTGCCGGGTGTTGGTCAGGTTGCCGTTGTGGCCGAGCATGATGCCGAACGGTGAATTGACGTAGAACGGCTGCGCTTCGTTGTGGTCAACCGCAGAACCGGCAGTGGGGTAGCGCACGTGCGCGATGCCCGCATTGCCGCGCAACGCGCGCATGTTGCGGGTGCGGAACACGTCGCGCACCAGCCCGTTGCCCTTGTGCATCTGGAAGGTGTTGCCGTCAACGGTGGCGATGCCGGCGGCGTCCTGGCCGCGATGTTGCAACACCAGCAGGCCGTCATACAGGATCTGGTTGGCCGGTGTGTGGGCGACGACGCCTAGAATGCCGCACATGGTTTGATTTCCCCGAACTTAATAATGCACGCGCTGCGCCACGTTGTCGGGCAGCCAGGACTTGGTGAGCAGCGCGGCGCTTTCCAGCGGCTTGCTCAACCAGGCATCGCGCCAGGCCGTTTCCTTCGGCAGGCCGGTCAGGCCCGCCAGCAGCACCAGCACCAGCACTACCAGCACGCCGCGAACCGTGCCGAACAAAATGCCGAGCGAGCTATCCAGCCAGCCCAGCCCGACAAACTTCACCAGTTTGGATAATCCCCAAGCCGCAATGCTGCCGAGCAGCAGGGTGCCGATGAACAGCGATGCGTAGGCCGCCGCGGTGCGGACAGTTTCCGGGCCCAGCGCGTCAGGCATGTAGGGCAGGGCGCTGTTGGCCAGCAGGCGCGCCACCAGAACGGCTGCCACCCAGCTCAACAGCGACAGGATCTCGTACACCAGGCCGCGCCACCACCCCAGCAGCGCCGACAGAACGACTACCCCGATAACGATGTAATCAAACCAGGTCATTGCGGCAGGGCGACGATTTCCGGGTGCAGCCCTTGCGCCTCAAGCTTGTGGCGCGCTTTTTCGGCAAACTCGCGCGCGGCAAAAGGGCCGACGCGGACGCGGGTCTTGTCGGCCACCTTTTCGGTATAGGCCTTGAAACCCTCCTTGCTCAATTTTTTCTGCAAGTAGTGCGCGGTATCGGTTTTGGAGTAGGCGCCAACCTGCACAATGAAACTTTGCTGCGATCCGGCTTGCGGTGGGTCTGCGGGTTTGGTTTTCGGTGGGTCTTCTGCGGCCTTCGCGGGCGCGGCGACGCTCTCTATAACCTTCGGCGCGGCGGCTGTCTCGGGCGCCACCGCTAACTGCGAGGCGGCAATGGCCGGATCGGTCACGGCCGGAGAGGAAGCGGGAAGTGCTGCGGCAGGCGAGCTTGCGGGCGGCAAATCTATCTTCGGCACAAATTCGCCGACTTTGTCCTTGTTGGGGATGCGCAACTCGATATCCTGGCTCGCCGGTTTGGGCTCGCTGTCCAGCAGCATGGGCAGCAGCACCACGACAGCGGTCGCGAGCGCCACCGCGCCGATCAGCCGCCGTCTCGCCTGGCGTTTCAGGTTGGATGCTTCATCCATCAGTTGTTTCCCATTGTGCGTTTCCGCGCCACGGCGTGTTTACAGAAGGAAGTTCAAGAGTAACGCAGGCCGCGAGCGCGCATCGTTTCCGCCACCGTACAGAACGAACCGAAGGCCGCGATTCTATCATTTTCGGCGGCCTCCTTGCTGGCTTGCCGCACTGCGTCCGCCACCGTGTCGAAAGTGCGCACCGCACCTTTCACCCCCGCATCGTGCAGTAACCGGGCCAGCTCTGCGGAGGGTAGCCCGCGCGGCGCGCCGATCCCTGCCGCCAGCCAGACATCCACCTGTCCATCGAGCGCGCGCGCCACACCGGCGATGTCCTTGTCACCGAGCATGGAAAACACCGCAAACGTCTTGCCGCAAGGCGGCATGTCCGCAAGGTTGCGCGCCAGCGCGCGCGCCGCGTGCGGGTTGTGCGCCACATCCAGGATGATCTGCGGCCTGCCCGGCAGCACCTGAAAGCGTCCCGGCAAGGCAACCTCGACCAGGCCGCGCCGCACCGCTTCCATGCTCACCGGCAGCTTGTCCTTCAGCGCATCCAGCGCCGCCAGCGCGGCGCTGGCGTTGTTGAGCTGGTACGCGCCGCGCAGGGCGGGGTAGGGGAGGGCATTGCGCGCGCCAATTGTGCTGCGGTAGTTCCACTGCTTTTGATCTTGCTCCCTCTCCCTTTGGGAGAGGGTTGGGGTGAGGGAGCGCTCATCAAAACCAAACTCCTTTCCCAGTTGCCACAGCTTCGCTCCGATACGCTGCGCTTCGCTGGCGATGGCCTCCGGCATATCCGCATCGCCGAATATCGCCACCTTGCCGGTACGGAATATGCCAGCCTTTTCATAAGCAATGGCCTCGCGCGTATTGCCCAGATAATCGGTGTGGTCTATGTCCACGCTGGTCACCACCGCGCAATCATGGCCGAACACATTTACCGCATCCAGTCTGCCGCCCAGCCCCACTTCGAGGATGGCAATCTCCACCTTGTGCCCGATGAAACACTGTATCGCCGCGAGCGTGCCAAATTCAAAGTATGTGAGCGGAACTTGCAGGTCGGGATTCATCCCGACATCGAGCCCTTGTCGGGATGAATCCCGACCTACATCTACCCGACCACATCGCGCCCGCTCGACTTCTTCAAACGCCGCACACAACTCTGCGCTGCTCGCCTGCCGTTTGCCGATGCGCACGCGCTCGTTGTAATCCAGCAAGTGCGGCGAGGTGTAGCAGCCGACGCGGTATCCGGCGGCGTGCAGAATACTTTCCAGCATCGCGCATACCGAGCCTTTGCCGTTGGTGCCGCCGACCGTGATGATGGGGAAACCGGGTTGAAGATTCAGCCGCTGCTTGACTGCGGCAACGCGCTCGAGGCCGAGCGCGATGGTTTTGGGGTGCAGGGATTCGAGGTAGGTGAGCCAGTCAACCAATGAACGATGCATAGTGGATGTAATCGGCCTGGCCTTGTCTGGTGAAAAACGCTGTAACCCGCACGTCAAAACCGTTTATGAACGCCTGATTGCCCGAGGTAAGTCCA
>VIKH01000075.1 GCA_008080515.1 Gallionellaceae bacterium
TCGATGTCGTAGCCGAGCCGGTTCAGGCAGTCCATCAGCTTGCGCTCGGACAGGTTGGAGAAGTCGCCGCGCATCATGTCGGACACTTTCGGCTGAGTGATTCCCATGCGTTTTGCCGCCTCCTGTTGAGTCAGTCCAAGACGGCGCATGGCCTTTCTGATCTCGATTACCAAGCCCGTTTTGATCTTGAGTTTTTCCGCATCGGGCAGGCCAAGATCGGCATACACGTTGCCGGAACTGCGCTGCACTTCGATACCGTCAATGACCTGTTTTTTCATTTCGTAACTCCTTTGCGAGCGCTTCGGCCACTTTCAGCCTGGCGCGGATGATGTCCATATCGTTTTTCGGCGTGGCGATCCCGCGCTTGCTCTTCTTCTGGAAGCAGTGCAGGACGAACACGGCTTCCTCGAACTTCACGGTGTAGACGGCGCGATATGTGCCACCGGCATCGTCTTCGACAACTTCAAGCACACCGGCACTCCCGAATCCCTTAAGCACCTTGGCCGCATCGTGTTGATCCCCAGCTTGAGCAAGGGAAAGCGCGTAACCGAAGAGCCGCCGCACATCGGTTGGCAATGTCATCAGGTCTCGGTGACTGCTTCCTATCCATTCGAGCGGTTTTTCTGTATCGGGCATATTGGGATTATACGTGTACTGGTATATCCGGCAAGCATCGCGTCAGCGCCATCAATCCTTGTGAGAGGGGTAAGTCCATTACACCACCCTCCCCGCCTCCAGCCGCAACTGTCTGCCGCAGCGCCGCGCCAGCGCTTCGTCGTGGGTGACCAGAATCAGGGTGGTGCCCTGCGCGCGGTTGAGCTCCAGCATCAGCTCGATGACCTGCGCGCCGGTGGCGGGGTCGAGATTGCCGGTGGGCTCGTCGGCGAACAGGATCTTGGGTTGCACCACAAAAGCCCGCGCGATGGCCACGCGCTGTTGCTCGCCGCCGGAAAGGTGCTTGGGAAGATGGTGTGCGCGGGCAGAGAGGCCGACCTGGCGCAGCGATTCGGCGGCGAGCATCACGTTTTCCAGCGCGTCCAGCGCGGGCAGCAACTGGAACGACTGGAACACGAAGCCCGCCAGCTTGCCGCGCAGGCGCGCGCGACCGTCTTCGTCAAAGGAGGAAAGATCGGCACCATCGAGATGCACCGTGCCGCTGCTGGGTGTATCCAGCCCGGCCAGCAGGCCGAGCAGTGTGGATTTGCCGGAGCCGGAAGCGCCCGAAATGGCGAGGCTGTCGCCCCGCTCGACGGCAAAGCTGACCTCTTGCAGGATGGCCAGCGGCTGGTCGCCACTCATCACTTGCTTGCCGAGATTGACTGCCTGCACAATGACTGACATGAAGTTTTCTACCTTCTCCCGATTCGTATTTCTGGCCGCGCTCTGCCTGCTGCCCGGCATCTGCCGCGCCGAAACCATCCTGGTGTTCGGCGACAGCCTGTCGGCAGCGTACGGCATTCCGCGCGAAACCGGCTGGGTGAGCCTGTTGCAGCAGGAGTTGCAGCGCGGCCGCCAAAGCTATCAAGTGGTCAACGCCAGTATCAGCGGCGAGACAACCGCAGGCGGGCTGCAACGCATCGCTGCGGCGCTGCGCCAGCACCGACCGGACATCGTCATCCTCGAGCTCGGCGCCAATGACGGCCTGCGCGGCACGCCGGTCGCGGACATCGAGGCCAACCTCGCCGCGCTTATCCAGCAAGCGCGCAAGGCGCGCGCCAGGGTGTTGCTGCTGGGCATGCGGCTGCCGCCCAACTACGGCAGCGGCTACACCGCGCGCTTCGAGGCGATGTACGCGAAGCTGGCGCAACGATACCACATCGCCCTGGTCCCTTTTTTCCTGAAGGATGTCGCGCCCGAGCAGTTCCAGGCCGACAACCTGCACCCGACCGCACCGGCGCAGCCACACATCCTGAACACGGTCTGGCGGGGATTAAAGCCGCTGCTTTGACACCCCGTATTCCCACAGCATCAGCAGCACCACAAGCCAACGAGAATGATGGTGTTGCCGACCGGCTGTTCTACCCCATTGCAGCATTTCGTCTTCACTCATATACTTGTGCGAGCAACAAATACTGTCGAACTATCCCCGCCGGCATCTGGCGGATTGATTGCGACATCTACCGATAGAGTTTTACTCGATCAACCGCTGTTCAACTATCATTTATGTCAGGGGATATATGCTCACGATAATAAAACGCATAGCAGCGCTGTTTGGTGGTGCCCTGCTAACCGCCAACGCTTTTGCAAACCCTATTGGCGGTAACGTCGTTGCGGGGAGCGTTTCTTTTTCGCAGAATGCCGGGGCGCTCACTATTCAGTCATCCCAGCAAAGCAGCATCATTAACTGGTCTGAATTTTCAATAGCTCCAAGCGAGTCACTAATTTTTTCCCATCCCTCACCATCGGCATCTGTCTTGAACCGGGTTACCGGTGGCGCACCAACTTTCATCAGCGGCAACATTTCAACCAATGGCAACCTCTATCTTATCAACCCGGCAGGGTTCTTCTTCGCATCTGGTAGCAGGATTGAAGCTCAGTCTATCGTGCTATCCACCCTTAACATGAACGATGCAGATTTCCTTACAGGCAACCTTTCATTCGAGAATAACCCGGCGTCCGGCCCCATTCTATTTTCAGACTTTGTCACGCTTCAAGTAGGCGGAACCATCAGTTTATTCAGCGGTGGAACGATAACGTTGGGTAGCGCCCCACTTCTCGGTGGAAACCTTGTTATACAAAATGGCGGTATCGGCAATTTGAACTTATCTCCAGTACCTGAGCCTTGGACCGTGGGCATGTTGTTGGCAGGACTAGGATTGCTTGGCCTTATCGCACAGTTCAGAAAACACGGCGCCTGACCACCCCCGCACATCCTGAACACGGTCTGGCAGGGATTAAAGCCGCTGCTTTGACACCCCGTATTTCCACAACATCAGCAGCACGCCCAGCAGCGCCGCCAGCGCGCTCACCGTAAACATCACGCTGGCCCCCCAGTGCTGCCACAGTGGGCCGCTCATCAACCCGCCCGCCACGCCGCCCGCACCGTAGGTGATGCTGCCGAACAGCGCCTGCCCTCTGGACTGGTGCCGCCCCTGAAAAAACTGGTGTACCAGCGCCACGCCCGAGGCGTGGAACGCGCCGAAGGTTGCCGCGTGCAGCACCTGCGCCAGCAGCAGCAGCGGCAGCGAATCCACGAACCAGCCGATCAGCAGGAAGCGCAACACCGCCAGCATCAGGCTCGCCGTCAGCATCTGCGCCAGACTGAAGCGCCGCATCAGCCACGGCATCAGGAAAAACACGCCGATCTCGCAGATCACCCCCAGCGCCCACAGCCAGCCCACCGCGCTCTTGGCGTAGCCGTGCTCCACCACGTAGATGGAATAAAACGTGTAATAAGGGCCGTGCGCCAGCGCCATCAGGAAACACGCCCCGAACAGCGCCAGCACCTGCGGCTGCAAGGCGATGCGGGTGATCGGCTGGCTGTCGGTGTGGTGCGCCAGCACCTCGGTGGGCGGAATCTGGCGCGCAAAAACCAGGATGCCGAACTTGATCATCACTCCCGCCCAGAGTATCCAGGCGATGGCGATATAGTCGAAAGCGTAGCCCAGCCCGATCACGGTGACGATGAAGCCAACCGAACCCCAGGAGCGGATGCGCCCGTAATGCGCGCTGTGCTTGCCCAGATAGGTCAGCGTGGTCGCTTCCACCAGCGGCATGGAGGCACTCCAGAAGAAGCTCATCACCGCGATCACCAGCAGCAGGCCGCCAAACTGCGTGGTATAGAACACCCCGAGATACGTCAGCGCCGCGCCCAGCGCCGCCACCCGCACCACCTGCTGGCGGTTGCCGGTGCGGTCGGCCAGCCAGCCCCACAGCGCGGGCGCAAGCATGCGCATCACCGGCTGCACCGACATCAGGATGGAAATCTGCACCGCATCGAAGTGGATGGATTGCAGGTACAGGCTCCAGTAGGGCGCGAACATGCCCACGAAGGCGAAGTAGAAAAAATAGAACCCGGCGATGCGCCAGTGATAATTTTTATGGGTGGAAGGCATTCAAAAGTCGAACAGTACGCGCTGCAATCATCGTGCGCCGCCGCATTCTACACCGCTGGCACTTCGCTCATTGCCCGCCTATGGCCCCCGCATGACCTTGCCGTGCCCATAATGATGTAAATCGCGCCCAACTCGCATAAGGCGTAGGGCGTCAACAAGCGAAGCGCATTGCGCCGTATGGCTACCTGCGCGACACCGCCACCATGCCTGATTATCGCCGCGCCTGGCATCCGGGCGGAACCTACTTCTTCACCGTCAACCTGCTGCAACGGCAAAACAATGACCTGCTGACCCGCCACATCGAACTATTGCGCGCGGTGGTCAAGTCGGTACGGTAACGTTACCCCTTCAAGATTCATGGCTGGGTGGTATTGCCCGAACACCTGCATTGCATCATCGAATTGCCGCCGGACGATGCGGATTACGCAACGCGCTGGCGGCTGGTCAAAATGGAATTTTCCAAGGCATTGCCGCGCGCCGAAAGATTATCGGCGGTGCGTATTCGGCGCGGAGAGCGGGGTATATGGCAGCGGCGATATTGGGAACACTTGATCCGGGATGAACGCGATTATTTGGCGCATCTGGATTATGTGCATATCAATCCGGTGAAACATGGCTTGGTCGAATGTGTCGCAGATTGGCCTTATTCAACGTTTCACCATCTGGTCGAAAAAGGGATTTACCCGCAAAATTGGGCGGGTGGAAACGAGGCGGAGGCGCGTTGCAACGACTGACATCCGACCCGTTGCTCCGTGTAGGGCGCAATAAGCCTGTCCTGAGCGTAGCCGAAGGGCGAAGCGCATTGCACCGGATGACGTAATACATACGGCGCACTACGGTTGCTGCAACGATTGACATCCGGCCCGTTGCTCCGTGTAGGGTGCTCCATGTAGGGTGCAATAAGCATGCCCTGAGCGCAGTCGAAGGGCGTAGTGCATTGCACCGGATGACATAATACATACGGCGCACATGCGGCGCAATGCCCGTTGGTTATTGCGCCCTACGGTTGCTGCTTGTAGATCGGCAAATGCTCGTAACGCGCCATGCCCAAGAGCCGCAAAAATTTCGGCACGCCCTGCGGGCGCGACCGCCTAAACCCGAACACCGTGGGGGTTGCCCCCCACACCCCCGAAAGGGCCGAATCGCCCGAATTACCGAAGGCCCAACCGCCGCCGCCGCGCGGTAAAGCCCAGCAACCCCAGACCGGCCAGCAGCATCGCAACTGCTTCCGGCTCGGGAACGGCAGAAACGGCGGCGACTTGTCCGGGGCGCACAGCCCACGCGAACATACCGTTGCTCTTATTGAGCGCGTACTGGTTGCCGTTGTTCGTAAGGAAGTACCACGCGTGGCTGGTATTCGGCGCGTACTCCGTACCGGACCAGTAGAGGCCGGACGGGACGTTGCTGAAGGGGCCAGTATTGGTCAGGCCCCAGCCGGATTGCCCGCCTGCGCCGGCAGTGTTGTAGTACGGTATGTTGCCCAGTTCGTCGTACCACAGATGCGCCATCTCGCCGGTGGCGGTGTTGACGTTGTAGCCGCAGTCCGTGCCGTTGTATCCAAAGTTGCAGCCCGGCGTTCCGGTGTCGGTCACGGTGGGCAGGCGCCAGTCGTTGAAACCCAGGTAGTTGGCGGCGTTCATCGCGCCGATCCAGTTTTGTGCGGTGTACCAGTTCATCCGGCCAGCGGATAGGCCGAATGCTGTGATGCCGCTCACGCCGAAGGTGTTGGAGGCGGCGAGGTTGGCGTTGGCGAGCCAAGTGAGGTTGAGGTCGGTGTCGTAGACGGTATTGCCATCAACGCTGAGAGTCAGGGCGGCGTGGGCAGATGCGGCAGATAGCAGGCCAGCGCCGAGGGCGGCGGCAAGCAGGGTTTTCTTGATTCTCATTGTTATTTCTCCGTGGTTGGTGGTGGCAGGGCCAACATGGCACCTGTTCGCGCGTTTTATTATCCCGCTTTGCCAATGCGGTCAATTGTACTGGAGTACAGGTACACGTTTTTTTGCCAAAACCCCCCCTTCAGGTTGATCCTGATCGGGTATGGCACAGCGTAAAAATTCCGCTGGCCGGTTCTTGTTCCATAACATAACAAGCTCCGCAACTTCAATTGTTATGTTTGACGTATAGCATAAAATGTCCCACAATCCAGCGCCATGATTAAAACATTCCGCAGCAAAGATACGGAAGCCCTTTACCAAGGGAAGCGCGTCAGAAAATTCGAGTCTTGCGCTGCGCAAGCTGAAAGAAGGCTCGAGATTCTGGATAACGCAAAAAGCATCAATGATCTGATGGCGCTGCCCAGCAACCGCTTCGAAGCATTGGGCGGCAACCGTGCGGGACAGTACAGCATTCGCGTCAATCAACAATGGCGCGTCTGTTTCGAATGGGAAGACACGGATGCTTACAACGTGGAACTCGTTGATTACCATTAAGGAGAAAGATCATGATTAACCGAATGCGCGCAATTCACCCCGGCGAAATCCTAAAGGGGGAGCTGGAGGAATTGAATCTTTCGGCGAATGTCTTCGCCAAGGCACTCGATGTGCCGACCAACCGGATCACCGCAATTCTCAACGAACAGCGTAGCATTACAGCGGATACTGCGCTGCGCCTCGCTCAGTTTTTCGGGAGCACCCCCGACTTCTGGATGAGTCTGCAAAGCAGCTACGACATCAAGAAAACCCGCGAAGCCGTCGGGGAGGAAATCGAAAAGAATGTCAAAACGGCTGAATTGCTAGCCGCATAACCCGATTTTGTCACAGCCCGCAGGCTGGGGTAAGGCACGAACCCCAGCATCATGCGGCCCTCATAATGCTGGGGTTCGCAAGCCTGTCCTGAGTTTATCGAAGAATTCGCCCCAGCCTGCGGGCGCCACATCTGCGGCACCCATAATGATGTAAAATCGCCGCCGGTTTGGCGGTTCGTCGCCACGCAAAATTCACTTTGATGATGAGGACAAAACGATGAATAAAATATTCTTGGTAGGGCTTGCAGTGTCACTGGTTGTTTCCGGATGCGGTGACAAGAGCAACCAGGCCGTTCCTCCCAAGGCTGCGGAGACCAGCAAAGCCGCCGAACCAGCCAGGCAGCCGGAAAGCGCAGCCCAGGCTCCCGAGCAGGCGCAAGCCGAAAGCAAGGAGGCCATACTCGCCAGGCATATGAAGTGCAGGGAAGAAAAAGGGGCCGACTGCTTCAAGATTCTCGATGAGATCAAGGGAGAGGCGCCTGCGGCAGCAGCGGCAACGCAGCCACCCGTCGACAAAAAAGCGCACAACGATGCCGTGATAGCAAAGCATATGAAGTGCCGTCAGGAACAAGGTTCCGACTGCTTCAAGATGCTCGAGGAAATGCAAAAGTAGGAAACCGCATCAGGGAACAAATTCCCGAATTGCTGCAAATCCTAAACAACTGCAAAAAATAAAGAGGCTCGCAATAGCTTTCCTTACGCGTATTAAGGGTACCGGCTCGCGTAGAGCGGAACGCCTGCGATTCCGCCAGATGGATTGAACCGTGGAATACCTGCAATGGGCTTCCCTGCTGTAGCACTGATGTGCTACAGTGAACCTGTGCTTGACCACAGGAGACAGCCGTGCCCACGACCACCATACGCTTGCCGGAAGACCTGAGAGCCCGCGTTGCGGCGGCGGCAAAACGCTCCGGCACCACCACGCACGGCTTCATTCTGGAAGCCATTGCGGAAAAAGCAGAGTTGGAGGATCGGCGCGCTGATTTCGATGCGGTTGCCGAGGAGCGCTATGCCCGTATCGTTGCTTCCGGGAAGACGGTTCCGTGGCAGGAAATGCGCAACTATCTGGAAGCCCGTATCACCGGCAAAGCGGCTAAGCGCCCGGTGGCCCGCAAACTGGCGCGCTGAAAGTGTCGCGCATCGAATTGGCGCCGGAGGTGGGGGATGATTTTGACCGCATCCTCGATTATCTTGCCCAATATCAGGTTGAAAACCCGGTGTTGCGCATCCGGGAGATCATCGAAGCGCTCAACGTGCTGGAGCATAATCCCCTGATCGGTCGTCCCGCGAATAACGGCAAGCGGGAACTGCTTGATATCGTTTTCATCTTGGCCGTGCGCGGCCAGCGGGAAGCAGGCTATACGGGGCTTTGACGATGCGGTTATTCACCTGATTGAAAACAGCAGAAGCCTGCTCGGAATGCTTGCGGTTCCGCCGGATGATTTTAACGGCGGAACGCCTGCAAGGGACTTCCCATCCGGCGAAATACCCCTGCCGGGCTTCCGCCCTACTGGAACCGCAACGCATCTATCGGCCTGAGCAGCGACGCCTTGCGCGCCGGGTACCAGCCAAAAAATATTCCTACCGTAGCAGCGACAACAAAGGCGGTGACGATGGAGCTCGCGGTCACCAGCACCGCCATGCCGATGGCTTTGCTCGCCGCGAACGCCCCGCCGACGCCGAGGGCGACGCCGATCATGCAGCCGATGACGGAAATGATGATGGCTTCCAGCAGGAATTGCAGCAAAACATCTTTGCCGCGCGCGCCGATGGCCATGCGGATACCGATCTCGCGGGTGCGCTCGGTCACCGACACCAGCATGATATTCATGATGCCGATGCCGCCGACCAGCAGCGAAATCGAAGCGATGGCGCCGAGCATCAGCGACATGACCTGCGCGGTTTCGGCGGCGGTGTTGGCCATGGCGGTGAGGTTGCGCACGGTGAAGTCGTTATCCGCGCCTTCGCGGATGCGATGGCGCTGGCGCAGCAGCTCGTTGATCGCCTTTTCCACCGCCGGCATCGCTTCCGATGACGCGGCCTGCACCGAGATGAACCGCACCGTGCCGGCAAACTGGGTGCCGAACAGCTTGCGCTGGGCGGTGGTCACCGGCACCAGCACGGTGTCGTCCTGGTCGCGGCCATCCAGGCTCTGGCCCTTCGCCGCCAGCACCCCGAGCACCACATAGGGGCTATTTTTGATGCGGATGGTTTTGCCCGCCGGGTCTTCCTCGCCGAACAGGTTGCGCGCCACGGTTTGCCCCAGCAGCGCCACGCGCGTGGCGGAACGGACATCCGAATCGGTGAACGAGGACCCGGAGGCGAGCCGCCAGTCGCGCACCGCGAGATAGCTCGGCGTGGTGCCGATGATCTGGGTGCTCCAGTTGCTGGGACCGTACACCAGTTGCGCCGTGCCGGGAGAGGAAGGGGCGACACCCTGAACGTAGGGCAGCTCTTCGATGGCCTGGGCATCGGTTATGGTCAGCGTCGGCGCCGCCCCGCCGCCCATGCGCGCCCCGCCGGAAGTGGTGGAACCGGAAAGGACGATGAACAGGTTGCTGCCCATGGACTTGATGGATTCCTGCACCTGCTGTTGCGCGCCCTGCCCGATGGCCAGCATCAGGATCACGGCACCGACGCCGATCACCATGCCGAGCATGGTCAGCACGGTGCGCAGGCGGTTGGCGCCCATCGCCATCCACGCTTCGCCGAGCATGGCACCGATCATGAAGTCGTCTCCAGGTGGTGCGGCGCGGCGTGTTCCACCAGCCCGTCGTAGACGATGCGCCCGTCGGACAGGCGCAGCAACCGCCGCGCGTGCGCGGCGATGTCCTGCTCGTGAGTGACCAGCACCACGGTGATGCCGTCGCGCTGGTTCAGCTCGGTGAACAGCGCCATGATCTCTTCGCTGGTGTGCGTGTCGAGATTGCCCGTCGGCTCATCGGCAAGAATCAGCTTGGGCCGGTTGACGAGGGCGCGGGCGATGGCGACGCGCTGCTGCTGGCCGCCGGAAATCTGATTGGGCCGCGAGCGCCGGTAGCCGCCCAGCCCCACTTTCTCCAGCATCTCGCCTGACCGCACGATGCGCTCGGCGCGGGCGCTGCCGCTGTAAACACGAAACCGATCACCTGGTTGCGCAGGTGCGCCAGCTCGTCGCTGCTCTGCGCGCCAACATCGCGGCCATTGAGCAAATAGGTGCCGCTGGTGGCTACGTCGAGGCAGCCGAGAATATTCATGAAGGTGGATTTGCCGGAGCCGGATGGCCCCATGATGGCGATGAATTCGCCGGGCATGACCGTTGCGGCCACATCGTGCAGCACCGGCACCGGGCCGGCATCGGTCAGATATTCCTTGTACAGGTGCTCGATCTGTATGACGGGCTTTGCTCCCGCCGCTGCGCTTTCCGGCATCAGAACAACCTCATGCCGGGGGAGCCGCCGGAGCCCTTGGCGGGCGGTTGGCTATCCTCGACGACGACCGCCGCGCCCTCCTTGATCTCGCCGCCCAGCACTTCGGTATAACGGTTGTCGGTGATGCCGACGCTGATGCGCACCGGTTTGAGCGCGCCATTTTCGAGCAAGTACACGGTGCCGGTGCGACCGGTGTCGTTGCCGCCCTTCTCCTTGCCGCCCCCGTGCTGGTTGCTATCTCCGCGCGGCTTGGGCGCGCCGGATTTCAGTTCGGCAGGGCGGAAGCGCAGGGCCGCGTTCGGCACCAGCAAAACTTCCTTGCGCTGCGCCACGGTGATGCTGACGTAGGCCGTCATGCCCGGCATCAGCGCCTGGTCGGCATTGTCCACGGCGATGACCACGTCGTACGTCACCACGTTCTGCTGCGTGGTGGGGTTGAGCCGCACCTGCCGCACCGCGCCGCCGAAGGTGCGCTCGGGAAAGGCGTCCACGCGGAAGCTCGCGGGCTGGCCGACGCGGATATTGCCCACGTCCGCCTCGGCGTAGTTGGAGTCAATCTGCATCTTGCTCAAGTCCTGCGCGATCTTGAACAGCGTCGGCGTCTGGAAGCTCGCCGCCACGGTCTGGCCGATGTCCACCTCGCGCGACACCACCACCCCGGACACCGGGGAGCGGATCACGGTGTAGGCGAGGTTGGTGCGGTCGCGCTCGGCTTGCGCTTCGGCCACGGCGAGTTGCGCCTGCGCCGACTTGAGCGCCTGGATCGCTTGGTCCAGCTCCTGGCGCGAGACATATTCCTGCCCGAACAGGGCGCTCATCCTCGCTTCGTTGGCCAGCGCCAGTTCCAGCGACGCCTTCGCGTTCGACACGTTTGCCGTGCTTTGCTGCACCTGCGCCTGGGTCAGCGCGGGATCGAGCTCCAACAACACCTGCCCGGCCTGCACACGGTCGTTAAAGTCGGCGGTTATCTTTTTCACGATACCAGAAACCTGGCTGCCGACATTTACCAGTTTTACCGGGTTCAGCGTGCCGTTCGCCGAAACGATCTGGGTGATCGGGCCGCGCTCCAGAACGGTCGTCACGTAGCGGTTCTCCGCTGCAACCTTCTGCGGCATCAGCCACCAAACCGCCGCCGCCAAGCCGCCCGCCAGCAGCAGCGCCAGCGCGATTTTTTTAATCATATTTTTCCCTAGTTCCCAGCATAGTCAGATCGAGCTGCCCGATGGCTTGAGCGAGCGCGAACTTGCTCGCCATAAAGTTGTATAACGCCGCGACGCGCTGCTGGTTCGCGCTGGCCAGCGTGCTTTGCGCCGTCAGCGTGTCGAGAATGCTGCCGATACCGGCCTTGTAGCGGCCCAGCGCCATCTTTTCGGACTGATCCGCCGACGCCACCAGGTCTTCCGCCGCGCGCAGGGCGTGGCTGTTGGTCAGCAGCGCCTGGTACGCTTTCCACACCTCCAGCGCGATCCGGTTCGCCACCCGGTCGCGCTCCGCCGTCGTGCTTTCGAGTTGCGCCTGTGACGCCCGGTTCCGGTAGGTGTCCTTGAATCCGCTGAACCAGGGCACGCTGACCTGAACCCCGACGCTGTTGCCGAAACTGGTGCTGGATGCGCCGCCGGCTTGAGACTTGGATCGCGAAAGCGTTCCACTCAAGGTAAATACCGGCAAACCGCTGGCCTTGATGGCGGCAAGGCTCGCCTCGGCAGCTTTGATCTGCGCCTCGGCCGCAAGCAAGTCGGGGCGGCTGCGACGTGCGCGCTCCAGCAATTCGCCCATGCTCTGCTCCGCCACCGGGTCGGGAGTGGAGTCCGGCACCGGGGCCAGCTCGAATGGCTGGCTCGCGTCAAACCCCATGGCGTTGGCGAGCTCGCCTTGCGCGTTGGCGGCTTCGCCCTCGGCGCGGATCCGGTTCAGCACGGCCTGAGACTGCGCGGTCTGCGCCTGCAAGCGGTCGGCCTGTGTCGCGGTGCCCGCCTTGTAGCGTGCCTGCGCGGCATCCAGGCTTTTGCTGGCCGCATTCTCCGCCGCGAGATAGGACTGCACGCTGGCGCGCGCCGACAGCAGCGCATAATAGGACTGCACCGCGCTCAAAAATGCGCTTTGCAGCATCTCGTCCCGCGCGGCATTGGCCGCGACCAATAACTGTTTCGCGCCGGTTTGGCTCCGGCTGCTCGAAACGGAAATCGGCCCGGACAAGGTGGGCAGGTAGGAAGAAACGCTGGAGCCGAGTTGCGCCGCCTGCGCGCGCGCGTTTGCCCATGCGGAGCGGGTTTGCGGGTTGTTGCACAGCGCCAGTTCGACGACATCCGCCAGGGCCAGCAGGCTCCCGATCTTGTCTTTCGGGCAGGCCGCCGCACCGCCATTTTCGGCAAATTGCCCGTCAGCCAACCGTTGCTCGGTGGAGAACAAATCAAAGCTGGCGGCAGCATTCAGCGGCCAGCCAGCCAATGCGCAAGCAAACAGGGCGGCGGCTGGCCCCGCAAAATATGGCCACATTAAATTCGGAGTAATTTTTTTCAAGCTCTTGAACAGACAGACCGGGGCAGTATAACAAGAACTGCAAACGGGCCGCATTATTCTAGGGAAACGCAGATCTAATCCGTTCGTGGTGAGCCTGTCGAACCATGATCGGATTAAATTTATAACAATCAATGGGTACCGCCAACCCTTCGACAAGCTCAGGGCGAACGGATGATTTAATCTGCGCTTCCCTAGCCCAGCCCCTGGCTGCGATTGAGCCTCCCCTCATTCGTATTTACCCCGGATTGCCGGGAGCAAACGTTGATCCTTAAAACCGCAATTCAAGCCACAGAGAACACAGAGCACACAGAGAAACTGCGGCACTTGTTGCTTTCTCTCTGTGATCTCTGTGTGCTCTGTGGCCAAGTAAGTTTTTCAGGTTGATTGCTTATGCATCTGCGCGGGAATACGGCATACTGCCAATTATGCCATTCACCGAATTACAGCGCGAACTCGAGGAGCGCGCCGCCCAGGGGCTGCTGCGCCGACGCCACGTACTGGAAAGCGCGCAGGACGCGCATGTCACGGTAGATGGCCAGCCCTATTTGTCATTTTGCAGCAACGACTATCTCGGCCTCGCCAGCCACCCGCAACTGGTTGCGGCGTTGCAGCAAGGCGCGCAGCAATGGGGCGTCGGCGCGGGCGCCTCGCATCTCGTCAGCGGCCATTTCGCGCCGCACCACCAGCTAGAAGAGCGGCTTGCCGCCTTTGTCGGCAAGCCTGCGGCGCTGCTGTTTTCCAGCGGTTACCTCGCCAATCTGGGCGCGGTGCAGGCGCTGGCAGGGCGCGGCGATACCGTCTTTGCCGACAAGCTCAACCACGCCTCACTCAACGACGCCATGCTGTTGTCGCGCGCCGAAGTGCGGCGCTATCGCCACAATGACACCGAACACCTCGAACAACTGCTGGCGCAAACGCGAGGCGGCAGAAAGCTGGTGATTACCGATGCGGTATTCAGCATGGATGGCGATCTCGTGGCGCTGCCGATGCTTCCCCTCTTTATCAAAGAGGTGGAGCGGGTGGCGCTGCCGATACTTTCCCCCCTTTATCAAAGGGGGGCAGGGGGGATTTGAATTCACCCCGCATCATCTACATGGCCACGCTGGGCAAGGCGGCGGGCGTAGCCGGCGCATTTGTCGCCGCCGAGCAGGTAGTGATTGACACCCTCGTCAACCGCGCACGCAGCTACATTTACACCACGGCCAGCCCTCCCGCGCTATCGGCGGCGTTGCTGCAAAGCCTGAAGCTGATCGAGCAAGGCGATACGCGCCGCGCACACCTGCGCAGCCTGATCGAAAAATTGCGCGCGGGCCTGGCCGGACTGCCGTGGAAGCTGATGCCGTCGGATACGGCGATCCAGCCGCTGCTAGTCGGCGGCAACCTGGATACCGTGGCGCTGAGCGATGGTCTGCGCGCGCGCGGCATCCGGGTGCCAGCCATCCGCCCGCCGACCGTGCCGCAAGGCACGGCCCGGTTGCGCATTTCCCTATCCGCAGCGCACCGCACGGATGACATTGAGCAGCTTGTGGGGGCGCTTCGTGGCCTTGCACGTTAGCAGCACGGGCGACGACGAGCCGCTGGTCATGCTGCATGGATGGGGCATGCACGGCGGCATCTGGGGCGGTGCGGCAGAACAGCTCGCGCAGCATTTCCAGGTGCATTGCGTGGATTTGCCGGGGTATAAACGGGGCTTATTTCCCTCTCCCGCCGGGAGAGGGATTAAGGGTGAGGGTCTGGAAGCTATTGTTTCTGTGCTCGCCGCACAATTTACCGGCCCGGTTAATGTCTGCGGCTGGTCGCTGGGCGGCCAAGTGGCGCTGCATTGGGCGCAACGCCATCCCGGTCAAATAAAAAAACTGGTCATCGTCGCCAGCACGCCGTGCTTTGTGCGGCGCATGGATTGGCCGTGCGCGATAGCGGGCGAAGTGTTGCAGGAATTCGCCAGCGCACTGGAGCAAAATTATTCGCTCACGCTCAAGCGCTTCATCGCGCTGCAAGTGCGTGGCAGCGAACACGAGCGCGAGCTGTTGCAGGCGATGCGAAAACGCTTGGCCGATGGCGGAGAGCCGGATATGCTGCGCGGCGTGCTGCCGCAAATCGCGCAGCCCGCGCTGGTAATCGCGGGCGAACGCGACACGCTGACACCACCCGCCGCCTCGGCCTATCTTGCACAAGCGCTGCCAAACGCGCGCATGGTGGCAATCGGGGGCGCGGCGCACGCGCCTTTTCTCTCGCACACGAGCGAGTTCGTGGAACAGGTAACAGGTTTTATCTGCGGATAGTGCGGGCAGGCAAGCGTCTTTCTGCTTGAAACATCCGGCGATTCCTCTCCCTTGCGCGCGCAAAGGAGAGGAGTTCGGGGAAGAATTGCGGTTTAGCTCTTACGACACATGCATGCACGCCGAAGCCGGGGTGCGCGTATCCATGTTGCGGCCACGGTTGATGTGGTCGTCAATTTCGCCAGCGCATCCTGCCATGCGACCGAACAGGAACGCGGTGAATGCGGCCATTTCCATCAGGTTCTCGCTGAACTGGCCGTTGCGGTAGCGCGGCCACAGCAGCTTGAGCAGCGAGGCAGCGATTACGGCGTCTATGTTCACGCAGAACACGTTGGCGGTGACGCCGTTGTCGTACAGTGACTGCACCAGCGTCTTGTAGAAATCGTGGAACACGTTTTTCTCGCCGCGCTCGGCAAAAAACTCGGAGATAAAGGTCTCGCGCGGGTCGTGGTTGACCGGGTGGCCCTTGAACACCGGGTGGTTCACGCCGGGGATGTTGCGCACGCCGGTGCCCAGCGCCTTGCTCTGCTTCTTCTCCTTGTTGAAGGCGATGGCAAAGTCGGTGGTGATCTTCTTCAGGTCTATGCCGTGGCTGGGGTTGCCCGCGTCAGCCAAGGAGGTGTCCTTGAAATTCTCGATCAGGAACTGGATGCCTTCGTAACCGTTGCCGCCGTGGGCGAAGCCGGTGTGGGTGAGGAAACCGATCATGCCCTTGTTGATCTGCACGCGCTCCGGCGACTCAGGGCCGTCGGCGGATACCGCGCCCTTGCAGCCCTGCGCCGAGATGGTGCCGACGCCGTTGGAGATGATAAGCCCCAGGATGACTTGCAGCGGCAGCAGGCTGGCCGCAGTGGGACGCTCGCCCAATAGCGAGATGTAGGCCAATTGCGTGACGGTCCAGGAATCGAGGATTTCCTGGTTGGCGACACCGCAGAAGCTGCCAGCAGCATGATGCTTGGCTTCGGTGGACGCGCCGATGATCGCGCCGAACAGTTTGGTGTACCAGGGCAGGTTGCGTACGGTCAGCTTGGAAATGCGCTTGCGCATCAGCGGCTCCCACGCCACGGTGGTAGTGAGCGCGGCCAGCACGGCATCCGCAGTGGGGTGGCCGCCCAACGAGCGCAGGTGTTTCACGAACACCGATTTCGCGCCGCGCTGGTCGAAGGCCTTGAGCATCGCCTCGGCCTTCGCGTCGGGAGCCTTGCCCAACAGCGTGGCAAGCTGCTCGGGAGTCGCCTTGGCCGGGGTGATCGCGGCCTGCTCGTCAGCGCCCGTTGCCAATCCGGAGTGGGCAAACAGTTCGGTCAGTGTATCGGCGGCCTGGCGTGCGCCATCGGCGCGCTTCGGCCCGAGCAATGCAACCGCCGCACTGATCGCGGTGTTGGGCGCATTGCCCGCCTCGCGCGAGGCTTCGGCAGCGGCCAGCATGGCGTCATTGTGCAGGTTGACCTGCGCTGCCACCGCGAGGTTGAACAGGGCGTTGTCGTTCTCGTCGTTGAGTTCGCGCACCAGTGCCAAACACAGGTTGGATTCCAGCGGCTGCTTGGAACAGTCGAGGATGGAAATACCGTTGACCTTGGTGACTTGTGTTTTCGGGTCCATCACCGAGCTGCCCGAGCAGTCTTTCATGGACTGGCGCGGGAAGATTGCGCCGACATTTTTGAGCAGTTCTGCGATCTGTACGTCGTAGGGCGACAGGGCTTTGACCACGGGAATTTCCAGCGCGGCTGGCAGTATAAGACCCTGGTTGTCGCCGAACCACGGCTTCAGTTCCAGGCTGCCTTCTGGCGCAAAGTCCTTCTGCACGCCGTTGAGTTCCATCACCTTGGTCAGCGCCAGCGGGATGTGGGCGATGTTGGTGACGACCGCGCCCTGCTTCGAGCACACGGGATTTTCCGGGGTGAACAGATCGTTTACACCGAACTTGTCCATGAACCATTTTTCTTTGGCGCGCGCGTCGTCGCCCGATCCGGCGATGGCGCCGGCATGGCCCACGGCGCGGGTGAGGTTGGCCTTCCAGCGGCCCACCACGCAAGCTACAACAGGTTTATTGAACTGGGCGAATTGCTCGTAATAGCCGCCCGGCTCGGAGTAGAGCACCGCTGCCTGGGTGCGCGCGTCGTTGGCCAAAGCGTAGGCAAATTCGGGCATGGCGTAGTTGATGTAAACATCCTTACCGCTGGAGATCAGCGTGGTCGTGCCCCAGCCGCCGATGGCGAGGTAATTCGCAATCGTGGTGGTGAAGTTGCCGGAGTTGGAATAAATCGCGACCGAACCCTTGCGCAGGCTTTCTGCTGGCTTGTCACCGCCCAGCGCACCCCCGATGCGCACCTGGTTCCATGAGTCGGCCACACCCAGACAGTTGCCTCCGAAAATGTCCACGCCGCGCTGCTGGCCGAGCGCACGAATTTCACGCGCATCATGCACGGCGATCTTTTCGGTGAGGATGATGACTTTTTCCACATCCGGGTTGATGCGGATCAGTTCGGCAACGCCGTCGCGCACCGCAGAAGGCGGCAGGTAGACGACGCCGACATTGAATTTGTGCCCCGCTTCCATGCCCTCGCGCACGTTGTTGTAAACCGGGATATTGCCGGCGGGGGTCTCGAGGACTTGCCCGCGGCGCCCCGGCGAAGTGCCGAACACGATGTTGCCGCCGGAGTAAGCGTGGCTGACCGGAGTCACCGAACGCGACTCGTTCCCCATGATATTCAGCACGCAGACTCGATCTTCTCGCGTGGCGATGTCGGCCAGCGAGCGGATGCCGACGTAATACTTGAATTCTTCAATACCGGGCTTTCTCATTGCAATCACCTTTGCTTTATTTTCATTTCGTAGGGTGGGCACGATCAGTGCCCACGCGAAAACGTTAATCGCGGATAGCGCGTGGGCACATGAAACGTGCCCACCCTACCTTAAGCGTCTGCTGGCAGACCCAGCAACTTCGCCACTTCGGCGCGTCCACCGCTCTTCATCCAGCGATCCGCTTCCTGCGCATAATTGACCACGTCGGTCATCGCGGAGTCGAAGCCGAAAACGCGGTAAGGCAGCCGCAACGAATCGCACACGTCCTTGAACACGCCCATGCCGCGGATGACCTGCGGGCCGCCGCGACCGATCACCACATAGACCGGCGTCGGGCCGTGCTCGCTGAAATAATCGCGCAGCGCGTCGGCCATCGCACGGAAGGTGACGAAAATGTCGGTGTTGTTGGCCTTGCCGCCGATAACAAACAAAACATTCGTCTGCTTGAGATAGTATTTGAGGCAGATGCGCATCACTTCATACATCTTCTCGTAGGGCGGATTGCCGCCGAAGTCCGAGGAGATGATGGCATCGTTGCCCAGCACCTCGGTGACCAGCGAGTTCGCACCGCCGCCGAAGGTGGGCGCCAGGATGGTGCCCTTGTCGTTGATTACATACACGTCGCTCTGGCCCTGATAGGTGCGCAGTTCGTTGATCTCCTGCTCGAAATCATTGGTCTCGGTGACGAACAGATCCACCGGCAGATTCAGGCGGTTGACGCGTGGATCATCACGGTCAAACCCGCACTTGAAGTCGCAGGCAACCGGTATCAGGGAGCCGGTCTTGCCTTCCATCATGCGGATGGGGTTGAGTTCCAGCGTGGACATCCCGTAGTGGTGGTACAGGTCCCATAGCTTGGGCAGGTGCTGCACCAGCGGCGATACGATTTCCTTGGGTGCGCCAAGATCGGACAAGGCATTGGAAATGACAAAGGACTTGAGGCCGGTCAGCGGGTCGAACGGCACCTCGATGATCTGCGTCTTGTCCAGTTCCTCGATGTCCATGCCGCCATGATGGGTGAGCGTCATGGTCGGCGCGCGGTAGCGCGTCGAGTCGGTGATCGAGAAATAGATCTCGTGTTCGGCCGGAACCGCGCCTTCGAAGGTGACGCCGCGCGACTTATACACGGCGTTGCCGACCTTGTACTCGGCAAAATACAGGCGTTCTTTCTCGGCCATTGCGGATTTAAGATCCTTGGCGCGCCCGATCAGACCGGACTTGCCTTTCTTGCCGACGCCGCCCTTGAAAATGGGCTTGACGAAGACTGATCCGCACTTCTCGATCAGGCTGTGAATCTGGTGTTCGCTGGCTTCCGGCCCCAGCACTTCGGATGCCGGAAAATCAACGATCTTGAGCAACCCTGCCCCGTGGAGCATTCCACTGATATTCATACTTCCCTCCCAACAGGCTACGAGCTTTAGTATTCTTCCGGCAGGTACTTCAACTCGGCCCAGGAATAAACCGGCCCTTTGACGCACACGTAATCTTTGCCGACGTTGCAGCGACCGCACTTGCCCAAGCCGCACTTCATCTTGTTCTCGATGGTGGTGTAGATCTGCTCGTCCTTGAAGCCGAGCTTGTTCAGGTTCTGGATCACGAACTTGATCATGATCGGCGGCCCGCAGGTAATCGCGACGGCGTTGTCCGGCACGGGATCCTTGTCCATCACGGCGGCCGGGACAAAGCCGCAGTAACCGGTCCACCCCTCCTCCGCCTTGTCTATGGACAGGTGGACATCCACCGAGCCGCGCAACTTTTCCAGCTCTGCCCGGTACATGATGTCGCGCGAAGTGCGGCCACCATAAAACACGGTGATATTCTTGAAATCGGCCCGCTGCGCCACCGCAGTGGTAATCAGCGGCCAGATCGGCGCCAGGCCGCAGCCGCCGCCGATAAAATACAGGTTCTTGCCGCGCCAATCGTCTATCGGGAAGCTGTTGCCGTAGGGCCCGCGGATGCCGACGACATCGCCTACCGCCAGATCAGGAGGCGATGGAGATCAGCGCCTCGCCTCGGCCAAAGACGGAGAGCATCGCGCATTGGCCGCACTCGTGGTCGAACCAGCCGCCGTCCAGCGGCTCGAGGTGGAAGGTGCGGATGGCGCGCTCGCCCGGCACTTCGTCCTTGATGTAAATGACGCGCGCCAGATTGGGGAGGTAGATGTTATGCGGCATTTTCGGCCACCTTGTTGACGACGTTGATAATGTCTATCCCCACCGGGCATTCGGTGATGCAGCGACCGCAACCGACGCACTGGTGCATGCCGAAATTTTCGTAGAAGTACTGGAACTTGTGGCCTACCCGCTGGCGCAGCCGCGCACCCGTGCCCTCTCTCGGATTGTGGCCGGACGAATGCATGGTGAAATCGGGGAACTGGCAGTTGTCCCAGGTGCGCACCCGCTGCCCTTTCAGCGGAGCCTTGCCGTGAACCTCGTCATTGATGTCGAAACAGTGGCAGGTCGGGCACAGGAAGGTGCAGATGCCGCAGCCGATGCAGGCCCGTGCCAACTCGTCCCACAGCGGCGACTTGAAGCTGGCCTTCAGTTTGGCCGGGGCCTGATCCGGGTTGTTCACCGCGCGTTGCGGGTGCGCCACCGCTGCGGCATGCGCCTGCTTAACCTGCTTCTGATCGGTTGCGGACGGCTCGGAAAATACCTTTGCGGCTTCCGCCATCAGCGCCTTGCCGGCATCGGTGACGGCGGCCACAAAATAGCGGTCACCCAAGTCGGTCATCAGAACATCCAGGCCGTCGGTTGAAACCGGCGAACCGCCTACCGACAGGCAGAAGCAGTTGGCACTGGGCGGTTTGTTGCAGGCCAGCCCCACGTAGGCCACGTTTTTGCGCCGCGTATTGTAGTAGGTGTCCTCGACATGGTCGTTGAACACTTTGTCCATGCGCGGCACCCCGCGCCCGTCGCAGGGCCGAACGCCAAACACGGCGTGGCGCGGCGCTTGCGGCAAAACTTGTGTCAGGCGCGGCGCTTCGCCCTTGATCTGCTCGAAGGTAAAAAACACCTCGCGCTGCGGAAAAGCAAACTCTTTGGGCGGCTGCTTGGTGTTGGTGTGATCCAGCCGCACCGGGCCATTGACCGGCTGAAAGCCCCAGATGCCATCTTCCTGCGACGGCGCCTGAACTTCGTAGTTCGTCAGCGCGGCGGCCCAGTCGTCCAGCCGCTTCTTGTCTAGAATTTTTTCCATGCTGTTACCTGATGAATTCGCCGGGGTCTTTATCGAGGAAGGAAGCGACCAGCGACGGCCCGCCGATGCTCGCTCCGGGCTCAAAACCGAACTGGTCGCGCGCTTCTTTTTCCATTTTGGTGTTGAGCAGCCGTATCGGGACATTGACCGGACAGGCGCGGTCGCACTCGCCGCAATCGGTGCAACGCCCGGCCAGGTGCATGGCGCGCGTCATGAGATAGGTGATGTTTTCGGAGCGCGCGGCCGACCGCTCGATCCAGCGGATGCGGTTGGCTTTTTCGTCTGCCGTGGTTTCCGTCGATATCGGGAAAGTGATGCTGTCCACCACGCACTCATCGCAGTAGCACATCGGGCACACCGAGCGGCAGGCGAAGCAGCGGATGCAGCGATCGAAATGGCGCGCCCAGTTTTCCCAGCGTTCGCCCGCGCCCTGCGCCTCGAAGCGGTCCAAGGCGGCGAACGGCGCTTCGAGCTGGCGCCCGGTCTTGTCCTCGCCGTAGACCAGGTTGTGCTCTTTTGGAAAAGGGTTGCGGCATTCCAGACAACGGTCCGCCATCACTTCCCGGGCGGGCAACCGCTTCTCGCCTTGTGCGGTGGTGAACACGAAATCGTCGCCGTCGAACGCGGCGTTTGAAGCCTGCGCTCCGTTCAGGTGCCTGGCCAGCTTGCGCTCGTCCACCACCCCGGTGCCCTCGCAGGACACGCCGATGATGTAGACATCGTCGCGCCCGAAATAGTGCTCCTGCAACAGCACGACGATGGAACGCGCATCGCACCCCTTGGCGACGATGGCGACCGGTGCGCCGGATTTTTTACCGGCGTGCGCCAAGTGCTTGCGGTCGTGCACCAGATACAGCGACAGGTTGTGGAAACAGGTCGGGTCCCATACCAACTCGTCCGCCTCTTCCGGCCTGTCGAGGAAAGCGGGTTCGGCGAACATGCCCCTGCTCCCGCGCCGGTAGCCGATCACGGCGCGCACTTCGCCTTTTGCGAGCATGTCTCTCGCCGCGTCGCGGACATCCTTGAGATTGATCATTTGCTCTCCGCCCTTTTCAGCTTGTCCTGCGGCCCGAGCGGCTGGAGGTCGTTCACGAAATCGGTGACGACCTGCGCGAACTTGGCGCCTTCGGCGGCCGATACCCACGACATGCGGAAGCGGTCATGTTCCACCCCGATGAAATCGAGCAACTTCATGATGAGGTACATCTTGCGCCGTGCCAGATAGTTGCCCTCGAGGTAGTGGCAGTCGCCGATGTGGCAGCCCGACACCAGCACGCCGTCCGCTCCCTTGTTGAAGGCAGACAGGATGTACATCGGCGACACGGCTCCGGTGCACGGAACGGTGATCGGAGTCGCGTTGGCCGGGTACTGAATCCGGGAAACACCGGCCAGATCGCTGCCCGCCGACGAGCACCACTTGCACAGGAAAGCGACGATCTTGGGTTCGTAGGGTTGTTGTTCAGACATCTATATTCTCTCTTTCATCATGCCAGACACGCTTCGATCATTTCGTGAATCTGCATTTGCGTGACGTTCTTGACGTCAATGGCGGCGCGCAAACAAGTCGCCGAGCAACTGCCGCAGCCCTCGCATAGCGCCTCGTTCACGATGGCCTTCCCGCCCTCGAGGCGGATCGCAAAAAACGGGCAAGCCTCGACGCACATCCCGCAGCCGGTGCAGTGGGAGCGGCGCACCTTGGCGATCAGCGGCGAGCGGTTGAGCGTGGCCTGCGACAGCAGCGCGATGACCTTGGACGCCGCCGCACCGGCCTGGGCGACGGTTTCCGGAATATCCTTGGGCGCCTGCGCGGCGCCCGCCAGATAGATGCCGCCGGTCACACTTTCGACCGGGCGCAGTTTGGGGTGAGCCTCTGCCAGGAAGCCGTCCTTATCGCGACCGATCTTGAGCGTCTTGGCGATTTCTGCCGTCCCTTTCGAAGGGGTCATGGCCAGCGCCAGCACCACCATGTCGGCATCAATCTCCACATTCTGGCCGGTCAAGGTGTCGGTGCCGAGCACACGCACCTTGCCGTCCTTGCGGTAGAGTTTGGAAACGCGTCCGCGCAGGTACAGGGTGTCGTCATCCTCCATGGTGCGCTGCACGAACTCCTCGTAACCCTTGCCGCCGGAACGGATGTCAATATAGAAAATATAGGCGCGCCCACACCACTTCCTTGGGTTCCTTGAGATCGGAAGGCCGGAGGATGTGTCCCTTGGTTGCACCAGAGGCAGAAATCAGGCGCTCGAACTGCAAACCATCCAGCACGTCTTCTACCTTGCCGCCGCCCAGCTCCGGCATGTTCTCCGGTCCGTACAGATCAAAGCCGGTTGCCACCACGATGGCGCCCACTTCCTCGGTGGTGGTTACCGGGCGCATATCGTAGTCTATGGCGCCTGCCTCGCAAACGTCCTTGCATTTCCCGCAGCGGATCGGGTTCAAACCCAGACAGGCGTCTTCATCCAGGGTAAAGCTGGCCGGTATGGCCTGCGCGTAGGGAATGTAGATCGCGCGCCGCGCGGTCAGGCCGAGCTCGTATTCGTTCGGCACCACCACCGGACAGACTTCGGTGCAGTGGTCGCAGATTTTGCATTTATCAGGGTCAACAAAAGAGGACCGCTTGTGTACCTTGACCCGGAAGTTGCCCACGGAACCCGCAACCTCCTGCACTTCGCTGTAGGTCATCAGCTTGATGCCGGGGTGGCGGTTCACCTCGACCATCTTGGGCGACAGCACGCATTGCGAGCAGTCCAAGGTCGGGAAAGTTTCGGAAAGCTGGAGCATGCGACCGCCGATGGTGGCCTGCTTTTCTACCAGCACCACCTCGATTCCGGCGTTGGCAATATCGAGCGCGGCCTGGATGCCGGCGATCCCCCCGCCGATGACCATCGCGCGTCGGGTGACGGGAACCTTGACCGAATCCATCGGCAGATTGCGGTTGACGCGGCGCACCACGCTGCGCGAAATCTTGATCGCCTTCTCGGTGCCTTTGGCCTTGTCGGCATGCACCCAACTGCACTGTTCGCGGATGTTGGCGATTTCGCAAGTGAAATTGTTGATGCCGGCCCGTTGCGCGTTATCGCGGAAGGTTTTCTCGTGCAGGTTGGGCGAGCAACAGGTAACCACGATGCTGTCCAGCTTGTTGTCCTTGATCGCCTGAACCACCGACTCCTGTCCCGGCTCCGAGCACATGTAAACGTATTCCTGGGTGAAGGCGACGGTATGCTCGGCAGCCATCTCCTTCGCCACCCGCCCGACGTCCACGGTGGCGGCAATGTTGGTGCCGCAATGGCATACAAATACGCCCGTGCGCTTCTTGCTCATGCCGCCCCTCCAGCGTTGCCCTGGCCCGCCATCTGCAGGCCAAGCTCGAAGCCCCTGTCGAAGGCTTTGATGTTGATTTTCAGGAACCGGTCAGGAACCAGGCCGGGCAACGCTTTTTTCATGGCGTCGGCGGTGACCACGCCAGTGACCGCAGCGAGAAATCCGAGCGCCACAAGGTTGGTGAACAGGCGGTTGCCCAACTCTTCGGCGATACGGGTCGCAGGCACCCGCAACACCCTGAGATTGGGGTGCTCGCGGCGCAGCTTCACCAACTCCTGCTCGACGATCAGCGTCCCGCCATCCGGCAGCTCCCCGTAATACTTGTCGTAAGCTTCTTGTGACAGGGCCAGAAGCGTTCCCGGCTGGGTGATGTAGGGGTACAGAACGCGCTCATCGGAAACCACCAGTTGCGCCGAGCAAGCGCTGCCGCGCGCCTCCGGGCCAAAGCTCTGGGTCATGGTGGCGAACTTGTCGTCGTACAGCGCCAGCGCCTTGCCGGTAATCAGAGCGCAGCGAATGATGCCTTGGCCGCCAAAACCGGAAAACTTGATTTCTTGTGTGCTCATGCGCTCGATTCCTGCTTACTTGCGAGTTTTCTTGGAGGCGGCCTTGGCGCTCCCGGGTTTGGCTTTGGCAACCGCCTTGGGTGCAACCTTTTTTGCCGGCTTGGGCGCAGCCGCTTTTTTCGCGGAAGCTTTCTTTGCGGGCACCTTCGCGGCTACCTTCTTCGCGGGCTTGGCGCTGGCTTTCCTGGCCGGAGCCGCAGCCTTTTTCGCGGGAGCTTTTTTTGCCGCCCTGGGTGCAGCCGCTTTTTTTACGCCGACCTTCTTCACGGCTGCCCGCGATACGGCTGCCTGGGGTGTGGCGGCGGCTTCTTCCTGAACCTCCGGCTCCGCCTGCACGGCGGCGCGACGGGCGGCGATACGCTCCTTCTCGGCTTTTTCCTCTGCCTCCCGCTCGGGAATGGTCTTGCCGTAAAGCTGGTAATCATCTCCCACCAGCTTGATGCAACACTTGTCGGAAGCCTCCAGATAGGTGGGTTTATTTTTTTCGACAAACTTGCCGACAACAATCTTGCCCTGGTAATCAATGGCTGTTTCGCGGGTGTCGGCACCGTGCTTGAGGATCGAGTTGTCCTGGTAGTTCTGGAGCTGGTCCACGCCGTCGCCGAGGCGGTTGCGGCGCAGGTAAAGCGTCGGGCAGGGTGAAATGATCTCGATGAACGAGAAACCCTTGCGCA
>VIKH01000076.1 GCA_008080515.1 Gallionellaceae bacterium
ATTTGCGCAGGAACCTGTAAACGGAATCCCGGCAGCGATAAAAATACAGGCCGCCACCCAGTTTCCGGCGGCGGCGCGCTTCCTGAGCCAGCATCTCGGCGCCGGACACGTCCACGAAATTGACGCCGCTGGCAAGCACCATCACCGTTTTCTGCCGCGGGTTGATTTCGTCAATTTGCATCAGGCCGCTCCGCACATAATCCACCGCGCCAAAAAATATCGAACCGTTGATGCGCACGATGCGGAATTGCGGGCATTCGGGGTGGCCGTGCGCATCCACGAAATGGTAGGCCCCCTGTTCGCTGGACGGCACGGAAGGCTCGATGCCGGGGCGGGAAACGCGATACAGGTATAGCGTGAGCGAGAGCAGGATGCCGAAGAAAATTCCCTTTTCCAAGTCAATCAGGGTGCCGATCATCGTGACCAGCAGAATGATGGTTTCGGTGCGGCTGGTGCGGAAGATGGAAAAGATATGGTGAAAATCAATCAGCCCCCACGCGACGAGAAACAGGATCCCCGCCATGGCGGGGACAGGCAGGTAGGCGGCAAGCGGCGCTACCAGCAACAGGATCAGGATCAGGAAAAGCGAAGCGAATACCGTGGCGAGCGGCGTTTTGGCCCCGGCCGCATAGTTGACGCCGCTGCGATTGAACGACCCGCAGGACGCGTAGCTCGAAAAAAAGCTGCCAACGAGGTTGGACAGCCCTTGGCCGATAAACTCCTGGTTACCGTCAATGCGCTGCTCCGATTTCACGGCGATGGCGCGCGAAATGGAAACCGCTTCGGTGAGCGCGAGCATGGTCACCACCAGAGCGGGGAACAGCACCTTGTGGATGGTGCCGTAAGACAGGTCGGGCAGAAAAAACGGCGGCGGGTGCGACGGCAAAGCGCCGACCGTATTGATCCCGGTTGTTGCGGCGCCGATCTCCAGATTGGCGAAGTAGGCGGCAATACTGCCAGCCACCATGGCGGCGATCATGTACGGCAGCTTCGGGATATAGCGTTTGGCCAATATGCCGGTTGCCAGCGTGAGCGCGGCGATGCCGGTGACGTAGGGGTTGATGCTTCCCGATTGCGCGACGGCCTGCTCGACCACCACATGGAAAGGCGCGCCACGCGGGATGCTGATGCCGAAGAAATTCTTGACTTGGCTGGCGGCGATCAGTATCGCCGCACCGGCGGTGAAACCGATGACTACGGTATGGGAAATGAAGTTCACCAGCACGCCCATGCGCGCCAGCCCCAGAATCAACTGAAACAACCCGGTCAGGAAGGTAAGGGTCAGCACCATGCTGATGAACTGCGGTGAGCCTGGCTCTGCGAGCGGGCTGATGGCGGCAAATACCGCGATGGAAATGGCCGTGGTGGGGCCGGAAACCAGATGCCAGCTCGATCCGAACAGGGCGGCAACGATGGCCGGCAGCATTGCCGCATACAGGCCGTATTCGGGCGGCATTCCGGCGATGGTGGCGAAAGCGACACCTTGCGGCAGCACGATCATGGCACCGGTCAGCCCGGCGACCAGATCGTCTTTTGTGGTGGCGCGATCCACCATCGGCCACCAGCGTAAAAAAGGAAAGATGCGCGGCAGCCAGTATTTTGGTGGGTGGTGAACGTGTGTCAAGGCGTTTTTCGATTTGGAAACAAACAGGTATTAGCTCACGGCCTGATAATAAAGATTCTGCGGGTGATTGGCCTCGGCAAAGAAGAACCAGCGCTCCGCCAACAGCCCGACGTATTGCAGTATAAAGGCAACCGCAAGCAGCAAGGGGCCGGAAAGCGATGAAACGGACAGGCTGGCGGCAAGCAGCGCCAGCGGCGCAAAAAATGTCAGAACCAAAAAAACCGGTTTAATCGCCCGCATGAAGGACGGGGTTTTGCCGTGAAAAAACTCGCGCGTGTTGAACGACCCTCCCATGGCGCCCTGCGTTTTCTGCGCGATGCGCGGATGTTTGATGCCGATGGCCGTGCGCAGGGATGATTTAGGTTTGAGGCGCGCGTTGCGCAACAGCGAGGCGGTGCGGCCGACGCAGGCGAGCAGCGTCAGAATCACCGCCCATCCGGCATGGAAACCGGAAAGTTGCGGCGACGCCAACGCCGAGAAAACACTCGCCAGCACAAAGCCGGAAGCGCCGCCGAGCAGGGTGTAGTTGATCACCGTGAGCGGGGTGTGCCACTCCTGAAGGAACCGCAGGCTGGCATAGACCATCGCCGTGCAGCCGAACAGCGCGAAACACAGCAGCATGCCCAGCGCGCCGAGCAGCAGCGTGGGGTCAACATGTCGGCCTCCCGGCAGTTCAATCAACGGCGCATGCCAGCAGAACCAGTGCGCGCAGCCATACAGCAGCACGATACCCATGAATGCCGGCAACACGATTACCTCGCGCGACAGCCACGAGCTGCGCCACTGCGCGGCGGCGCGCCAGGCGCGCTCCGGGTGGCCGAGATGGAAGAACGAGGCGACCAACCCGGCGCAGAGAAATGCCAGGGCCAGCGCGCTGCCCGCAGCATAAAAGGAGCGGCTGTCCGGCGCGGGCAGGAGATCGAAGAAGGCGTACAGTTGCACGGTGTAGAGGGCGAGAAACAGCCCCTGGCCGACGCCGATCAGGATAGTGAGAAAAATAACGGAGAAGGCGGGGCGCATGGTTTTACCAACTGGTCACATCGTCGAGCGTGGGTAGCTGCCGCGATGGTTTGGGCAGCTTGCCGTCTATCTTGAGCGGGTTGTCGGCGCGCACCAGTTGGTCGTCGTGTACCGCAATCGCGGTTTTGCGCCGGGGCAGGTAATGGTTGGAGGGTTGCGTGCCCCATTCCGGCATCAGCGTGTAGCCGCCGTTTTCGCGGATGGCGCGCGACACGACCGAATCGGGGTCGTGAATGTCGCCGAACAGGCGCGCGCCAGGCGGGCAGGCCATCACGCAGGAGGGCCTGCGATCCGCTTCGGGCAGGGTCGCGCTGTAAATCCGGTCCACGCACAGCGTGCATTTCTTCATTACCCTCTGCTTTTCATCCAGCTCGCGCGCGCCGTAGGGGCAGGCCCAGGAGCAATACTTGCAGCCGATGCACTTGTCGTAATCCACCAGCACGATGCCGTCTTCCTTGCGTTTTTGGGGAAATGCACGGTTTCGGTTTGCGGGAACTCGCCGACCTCGAAAGTTTGCACCCGGTTGAAAAAGGTGCCTGTCGGGTCGGCGCCATAAGGGTTGCAATCGCTCAACGGGCCGGCTGGCCCGGAGGTATTCCACTCCTTGCAACTGGTCACGCAGGCGCTGCAACCCACGCAAACATTGAGGTCTATGACCAGGGCGAGCTGGGTCATTTTTCGCCCCCCGTTTTTTCTGGTATTTGCGGAGAATCTGAAAAGCTGTAAATCCCCCCCAACCCCCCTTTTGGCCGCAAGCTCGAAACTTCGCTTCGCTCGTTTTCAAAGGGGGGAATCTTTTCGCTTTCTTCTTTTGGGACAAGAGGAATATCAGCAGAAGCGGTCTCACTCCCCCCTTTGAAAAATAGGGGTTGGGCACATTCTGCTGCCTGCGCCTGTTCATTGCTGGAACCACTCCCCCCTTTGCAAAAGGGGGGCTGGGGGGGATTTCGTTTTTGATCTTGTTTCTGGCCTACCCGCTCGCCCACCACCCTCGCAATCTCACCCAGCACCGCATCCAGTTCGCGCAGCACTTGTAAATTATCGAAGCGCAGAACCTGGAGCCCCAATCCCCGCAAGCAGCTATCGCGTACCCCATCTCTTTGCATATGCTCTGGCTCAAAATGCTGCGAGCCATCCAGTTCCACCACCAGCGTGGCGCTTGGCGCATAAAAATCCACAATATAGTTTTCCAGCGGCTTTTGCCGGTAAAACTGCACACCATGAACCTGCTTGCGCCGCAGCCTTGACCACAACACCTGCTCGGCATCGGTCATGCTCAGGCGCAGGGCGCGAGCATGCGTTTTGAGACTGCTGTTGTATTCGACTATCACTTCTTCCCCCCCGCAAAATACGCCAGCCACTTGTCGAGGTAGGGGCTGGTTCCGGGATAGGGTTTCATGGGCTCAAATTGCGGTGAAGTTTGCGCGGGCTCATCCGGCCCTGCCGGGTAGATGCGCACCCGCACATCGAACCATGCTGCCTGGCCGGTGACGGGGTCGGAATTGGAAAATCTTCCCTCTCCCCTTGCCCCTCCCCCCGAGGGGGAGGAGAAATTCGCGGGCAGCTCTTCCGAAATGACATGGTTAAGCAGAAAGCCGAGTTGCGATTCATTGGCGTCAGGTGCGAGATTCCATGCGCCGGAAGATTTGCCGATGGCGTTCCAGGTCCACACCGTTCCCGGCTCCACGGCTTCTGAATAGCGGCACAAACAGCGCACCTTGCCCCATTGCGATTCGACCCACATCCAGCCGCCATCGCTTATTCCAGCCGCTGTTGCCGTGCCGGAATTGACGAACAGGCAGTTGTGCGCGTGAATCTGCCGCAACCAGGCGTTCTGCGAATCCCACGAATGGTACATGGCCATCGGGCGCTGGGTGATGGCGGCAAGCGGGTATTTGCTCCGGTCGGTGGCCTGCACTTCCAACGGCGCATAGTAAAACGGCAGGGGGTCGAAATAGGTTTCAACCCGCTTCTTGAGATGCTCCGGCGGCTTGCGTGAAATCCCCTTGCCCTGCGCCGCGAGGCGGAACGATTGCAGCACTTCCGAGTATAGGTGTATCTGGATCGGATCGGCATAGCGCGTGATGCGGTTGCGCTGCGACCATTCGAGGTAGCCCTTGTTCCAGTTGCGCATGTACTGGTAGGAGAGCGGCAGTTCGTAGTGGTGGACGCAATTGTTGGCGGCATACATTTCCAGCTGGCGCGGGTTGGGTTCGCCGCTCATCGCCTTTTCGCCGCCCTTGCCGCGCCAACCGGAGAGAAAGCCGATGCCCGAGCCGGGTTCGGTTTCGTAGTTGACGATGAAATCCGGGTAGTCGCGGAATTTGCGCGTGCCATCCTTGTGGGTAAATGCGGGCAGTTTGAGGCGCGAGCCGAGCTCTACCAGCACCTCCTGGAACGGCTTACATTCGCCCTTGGGCGGAAAGATCGGCACGCGGATCGCATCTACCGGCCCGTCAAATTCCGAGATCGGGCGATCCAGCATGGACATGACATCGTAGCGTTCGAGGTAGGTGGTGTCGGGCAGGATCAGGTCGGCGAATGCCGTCATTTCCGATTCGAAGGCATCGCACACCACCAGGAACGGAATCTTGTAATTGCCCTGCGCATCTTTGTCGTTGAGCATCTTGCGCACCTCCACCGTGTTCATGGTGGAGTTCCAGGCCATGTTGGCCATGAAGATGAGCAGCGTGTCTATCGGGTAAGGGTCGCCGCGCCAAGCGTTGGTGATGGCGTTGTGCATCAGGCCGTGTACCGCCAGCGGATATTCCCAGGAGAACGCCTTGTCTATCCGCACCGGCGAGCCATCCTCGTTCACGAACAGGTCGTCCGGCTCGGCGGGCCAGCCGAGCGGCATACCGTCGAGCGGCGTGTTTGGCCTGATCGCCAGCGGCGTATCCGGCGTTTTGGCGCACGGCGGGATGGGGCGCGGGAAAGGCACCTTGTGCCGGAAGCCGCCGGGCCGGTCTATGGTGCCGAGCAGCGACATCAGAACCGCCAGCGCGCGGATGGTGTGGAAGCCGTTGGAGTGCGCGGCCAGCCCGCGCATGGCGTGAAAAGCCACCGGGTTGCCGGTAACGGTATCGTGCTCCTTGCCCCAAGCATCGGTCCAGGAAATCGGCAACACCACTTTCTGGTCGCGCGCCGTAACCCCCATTTCGTGGGCAAGGCGATGGATGGTCGCGGCGGGAATGCCAGTAATTTCTGTAATCCTTTACCCGCTCATGCAACAACTGGAAGGCGGGCTTGACCGGCGTGCCGTCGCTCAATTTGAATTCGCCGAACAAAAACGGGTCGGCACCCTCGGCGTGGGTGATGACCGGGCGGTTGCTGATGCGATCCCACCACAACTTATTCTGCGGGTCGAAGCAGCCTTCTTCCTTGGGCACTTCGGAGCGCACGAACATGCCAAACTCGTCGTGCGCCGCATCGAGGTTGACCAGCTCTCCGGCATTGGTATAGCGCGCCAGAAATTCGCGGTCATACAGCCCCATGGCGATGATCTCGTGGATCAGGGCGAGCAGCAGCGCGCCGTCGGTGCCGGGCCGGATCGGCACCCACTCGTCGGCGATGGCCGAATAGCCGGTGCGCACCGGGTTGACCGAAATGAATTTGCCGCCGTTGCGCTTGAATTTTGAAATGGCGATTTTGAGCGGGTTGGAGTGATGATCCTCGGCGGTGCCGATCATGATGAATATTTTTGCGCGATCGAGATCCGGGCCGCCAAACTCCCAGAACGAGCCGCCGATGGTGTAGATCATGCCGGCCGCCATGTTCACCGAGCAGAAGCCGCCGTGCGCGGCATAGTTGGGTGTGCCGAACTGACGCGCGAACAGGCCGGTCAGCGCCTGCATCTGGTCGCGCCCGGTGAACAGCGCAAATTTTTTCGGGTCGGTCGCGCGGAGCTTGCCCAGCCGCTCGGCGAGCAGGGAGAACGCCTGTTCCCAACCGATGGTCTCGAACTCGCCCGCGCCGCGCTCTGCTCCCGGCTTGCGCAGCAGTGGCTGCGTCAGCCGCGCCGGCGAATATTGCTTCATGATGCCGGAGCTGCCCTTGGCGCAGATCGCGCCCTTGTTGAGCGGGTGGGCGGGGTTGCCATCTATGTAACGCACCTCGCCGTCGCGCAGGTGTACACGGATGCCGCAGCGGCACGCGCACATGTAGCACGTGGTGGTGCGCGTTTCGGTTTTTGCGCCCGAAACGGGTTCCGACAGCGGGTCGTGAAGTGGGGTCAATGACATTTACCGTAATGTGCCGTTCAATATTTCATACAGTTTAACCAAAGGCAAAAAACGCGCCACTACACCGGGATGTCAGTATGCGCATGGGGATGGCTTGTTATCTATAGCCGTGTTGAGGGGTGGCGATATAGCCCAAATGGGGGATAGCTCACTTGTTGAAGGGCAATCTTCGCAATACATTGATTTTGTAACGCCCTCCGATCATGGTTCGACAGGCTGTGCGTGTGCCGTAGGGCGCAAGCCCCTCACAGCCACGGCCTACCCCTCGCGGGTACACCACGAACGGAGGACTTGTTCAGTGTTTCCCTAACGGCATATATGTCTTGCCAGCCCTTCGTGTTAGCATCCGCCGACAATAAAAACACGCTGACAGGGAACACGCATGCACTGGCTTGCACCATCCGAGCGGGACACCGCCACCGATACCCTTGAAAAGCGCCTGTGGAACGCCGCCGACCAGTTCCGCGCTAATTCCGGGCTGACTGCGGCGCAGTATTCTGCGCCGGTGCTGGGCCTGATCTTCCTGCTGTTTGCCGAGACCCGCTTCGCCCAGCGCCGCGCACAGTTACTCCCCTCTCCCCTCGCGGGAGAGGGGCAGGGGGAGAGGGGGAGCCGTCGAGCATCCAACCGCGCCGACGAACCCGCCGCCTACCATGCCGAAGGCGTGATCTTCCTGCCGCCAGCGGCGCGTTTTGCGCATCTGCTGAATCTGCCGGAAGGCGCGAACGTCGGGCAGGCGATCAACGACGCGATGGCGGAAATCGAGAAGCACAATCCGCAACTGGGGGGCGTGCTGCCGCGCACTTATCAGATTTTCACCAGCACCTTGCTCAAGGAGCTGCTGAAGAAAGTCTCCGAAATTCCCGTCAGCCTTGACTACGATGCCTTCGGTCGCATCTACGAATACTTCCTCGGCGAATTCGCCCGCACCGAAGGGCAAAAGGGCGGCGAGTTCTATACGCCCAGCTCCATCGTGCGCCTGCTGGTCGAAGTGATCGAACCGTTCCACGGGCGCATCCTCGATCCCGCCTGCGGCTCCGGCGGCATGTTTGTGCAAAGCGCGCGCTTCGTCTCCGAGCACCAGCGCAAGCTCCCCTCGCCCGCAGGCGGGAGAGGGGCTGGGGGTGAGGGAGAGAAGTTCAGCGGCAATCCTGCCGATGAGCTTCTCATCCACGGCGTAGAAAAGACCGACGACACCGGGCGCCTGGCGCGCATGAACCTCGCCATCCACGGACTCGAAGGCGACATCCGCCACGGCGGCCACATCAACAGCTACTACGACGACCCGCACGAAGCCGTGGGCAAATTCGACTTCGTCCTCGCCAATCCGCCGTTTAACGTCAACGCCGTTGACAAGGACAGGCTGGCCTCGGACGTGGGCCATGACGCTAAAGGAAAGCCCCGCCGCTTTCCCTTCGGCCTGCCGCGCACCGACAACGCCAACATGCTGTGGATACAACTGTTCTATTCCAGCCTGAACGAGAAAGGCCGCGCCGGATTCGTCATGGCGAACTCCGCCTCTGATGCGCGCAGCAGCGAACAGGAAATCCGCAAGCAACTGATCGAAGCCCGCGCCGTGGACGTGATGGTCGCCGTTGGCCCCAACATGTTCTACACCGTCACGCTGCCATGTACGCTGTGGTTCCTCGACAAAGGCAAAGCTTCACTCCCCACTCCCCCCTTTGAAAAAGGGGGGCTGGGGGGGATTTGTCGCCGCGACACCATCCTCTTCATCGACGCCCGCCACATCTACCGCCAGATCGACCGCGCCCACCGCGACTGGGCCGATGCGCAGATCGGCTTCATCGCCAACATCGTGCGCCTGTATCGCGGCGAAGCCCCGGACTACACCCTTGGCGGCGAAGAAGCCAAGGCCAAACTGGTGGAACTCTTCAATTCGCCCCCTTTGCAAAAGGGGGCCGCCGCAGGCGGGGGGATTTCCTACCGCGACATCCCCGGCCTATGCAAAGCCGCCACCCTCGCCGAAATCGAAGCCCAAGGCTGGAGCCTCAACCCCGGTCGCTATGTCGGCGTGGCCGCTGGCGAAGAAGTCAGCGACGAAGACTTCAATGAAAAGCTGATTTGAGGAGGATCGCCGTGGATACCGCCATAGAAACCAGCATCATGGAACATCTTCACCATCTGGATGAACAACGCAAAGCCGAAGTGCTCGATTTTGTGGAATATCTCGCCGCCAAAACCAGCGCGGCATCCCCTGCGGCCAATTGGCCGGAGATTGATCCGTCACGCGACCTAGCCAAATATATTGGCACCGCAACCTTTCCTGAAGACGGCGTGGCCTATCAGCGGCGCATCCGTGATACGGAATGGCCATGAAATATCTGCTTGACACCAATGCGCTGATTGCTGCCAGCGCCTTGGTGCTGGATGCCGACCTGCTCACCAATGACCGGCAACTCTTGACGCTACCCGGTTTGCGCAGCCAGCCACTCGAACTCAAGCATGACTGATCCGACAAGCACCGCCGAGGCGTGGCGCTTGGAGGCGCTGCGCCGTTCGGCGGAAATTGACAGCGGGCTGGCCGAAACAATTTCTGCGGAAGAAGCGCAATGTGAGGTACGTAAACTGCTGAATGCACAGGCGCGCGAACTGGAGCAGAGCATCGCCGCGAATGTGGCGGAGATTTTGGAAGCATGATCTGGTTAGAGCCAGTGTCGTTTGCAGAAGCCCCGTTCGAAATTATCGACGGGGATCGAGGTAAGAACTATCCAAAACAGGATGAATTCCATGGTTCTGGCCACTGCCTATTTCTTAGCGCGACCAATGTAACCAAGTCCGGATTTGACTTTTCGACATGCCAGTTCATTGACGAGAAGAAGGACGCCGCTCTCAATAAGGGCAAGCTGCAACGAGAGGATATTGTCCTCACTACACGGGGCACTATTGGAAACACGGCATATTTCAATGATGCTGTTGCATTTGATCATCTGCGTATCAATTCTGGAATGGTTATTCTCCGGTGCGATAGGAATAAGCTGCTCCCTGCCTTTCTATATCACTTTCTTCGATCACCGAGCTTCTACTCGCAAGCGAACGGATTGCGAAGTGGCGTAGCGCAGCCCCAGCTACCGATCCGAGATATGCGGCAGGTCAGGCTGCCACTTCCCTCGCTTCCAGAGCAATGCCGCATCGCAGGCATCCTCTCCGCCTACGACGAACTGATCGAAAACAACCAGCGGCGCGTTCGTCCACTTCCGCTACCCCGGCCACGAATTAGTTCCGCTTGTGGATTCCCCGCTTGGGCAGATTCCGCAAGGGTGGGAGGTGAAGAAGCTCAAGGAGATATGTAATCTCACGATGGGCTCGTCACCGAAATCTGAGTTTTACAACGAGACTGGCGAAGGGCAGCCGTTCCATCAAGGCGTGACCAATTTCGGAGATAGATTTCCGACGGATCGCCTTTTCTGCACAGTCGAAGGCCGCATCGCGGAAGGAGGTGACATTCTCTTTAGTGTCCGCGCCCCGGTTGGTCGTATGAACATTGCTGATAAAAAAATTATCATTGGTCGTGGTCTTTCAGCCATTCATCACAAGGCAGGACACCAAGCTTTTCTGTGGGAGCAGTTGTGCGCTAAATTTACCGAAGTGGACATGATGGGTAATGGCGCGATTTTCGCGTCAGTGACAAAAGACGATATGCAAGGAATTGAATTGCTATGTCCAGCAGAACAAGTCATTAAAGCTGCAACGCACCACTTCAAGTAGCTTCATGCTGAAATCGAAGTGCTTATCAAGCAAACCGCCAACCTCCGCAGCACCCGCGACCTGTTGTTGCCGCGCCTGCTGTCGGGGCAGGTGGTGTTAAATAGCAATATTGAGGAGGGGCTGACATGAGTGACCCAAGAGGTTCTGTCTGGGGGAAGTGGGACTTGCACGTCCACACGCCTGATTCACTCATCCATTCCTATGGTGGCGCTGATGCTTGGGATAAATTCATCGATGCACTCAGCAAGCTTCCTCCAGAGTTCAAAGTGCTTGGGATCAATGACTACATCTTCCTCGACGGCTACAAGAAAGTGGTCGCCGCAAAAGAAGCTGGGAAATTGCCCAACATCGACCTGCTGCTACCGGTCATCGAGCTTAGACTTGATAAATTTGGTGGAAGCAAGAGCGGGTTGAGTCGGGTCAACTACCACATTATTTTCTCAAACGAAATCGCGCCTGAAATAATCGAGGCCCAATTTCTCGGCGCCCTTTGCAGCAAATATGTCCTAACGCCAAAATTCGATGAGTTGAGAACTTCTGGTAAGTGGGCAGCAGTCCCAACCAGAAAAAGTATCGAAGATCTTGGGCGACTAATAATTGAAAGCGTGCCCGCAGAGGAGAAATCGAAGTATCAAGCACCGATAATTGAAGGCTTTAACAATTTGTGCCTCAATCTCAGCGCTATTCAGGATGTGCTGAAGTCGCATTATTTCGTCGGCAAGACTCTCACGGCTGTTGGAAAAACCGAGTGGGCTGACATTAAATGGAACGATCAGTCGATTGCCGACAAGAAGACAATCATCAATGGAACTGACTTGGTGTTCATTTCATCTGCAACGGCGGACGATTGGACAAAAGCACAGAAGTTCCTCACTGACAGTGGAGTGAATGACCGATTACTCGATTGCAGCGATGCGCATCAATTTGCGGATTCCGGCGATAAGGACAGGCTTGCCAAGTGCTTCACTTGGATAAAGGCAGACCCCACGTTTGAGGGGTTGAGGCAAGCGGTTTTTGAGTATCGTTCTCGGGTTCACATCTCCGATGTACCACCGATTGAGTCTGTTCTCCAAATCAAAAAAGTTGAACTGAAATTTTCTGACGAAGCTTCTCTCAGTCGGAGTGACCGATCTGATGTATTTTGCTTTCGAGGAACACATGAGATCGCGTTCAGCCCCTACCTGACTTGTATCATCGGTGGACGTGGTACAGGGAAAAGTACCTTGTTGAATCTCATTCACGAAAAACTCGATCCAGGCAGTACGGAATTCTTTAAACAGAACAAACTGTCGCCGACAGGAACATCAGTTGATGGTGGCGTCCGTATCGACGGAATTTCTGAGCAGCGGGTGGTTGAGTTTCTTCAACAGAACGAGATTGAGCAATTTGCCACCGATCACAAGCGGCTCACCACAGCCATTTTCACTCGGTTGCGAAAATTGGACACGAAAGCTCTTCTGCAAGAAAAGGAAGCCGCTGTTGATGCAGCGATTGCCGCCACAGAAAAGCAACGCCTACGGGTTAAGAATCACCACGAATTTTCGGTGAGGCTAACTGACTCTGAGAGAGAGTTGGCGACACAGAAGGGAATGGTCGAATCATTTCAGAGTGCCGATTACAAGCGAATTAACGATGAACTCGGTGTGTTGAATAAGGAGTTGCAAAATCTTAGGACAAGCAAAACCAGATTCGAAACCTTGATTAAAGACTTGAAGGCGCTTCTTGCTGACAGCTCTTCCATTGCGACGGGGCTGAACACGAACCTCAATGCCTATGAGCAACAGATTCAAGGTGTCGCTCAAGCCATTGAAAAACTAATTACGGAAGCTTCTTCCCATCCATCGCTTGTTGAGGCCAATCGTCGCGAGATTGAAATTGCCGCAACAGGGAGATTGTTGCGTGTAGAACTGGATAAGTACCTTAAGTCTCGGGGGCTTTCAGAGGAAAATCTTTCTGACGTCGGGAAGGCGAGTGAGAACATTGCCCGTTTGGAAGAGGAAATCTCCTCGCTAAAATCAAAAATCCAAATACTACAAACGGAATTAAGCCAATTCACTTTACAGCGCGATGCAGCAAACCAATATGCCAATGCTGTTGAGTCGTTGCTTGCGCCGATAAACGTTGATTTGAAGGGATTGAGCACCGAGGTTAAACCAATCGAACTGAAATATCGTTTTGACTTTAAGGCATTCAGGGATGCGATGCTTCAGTATGTCGCTGATGCTATAGGCCAAGTGGAGGGGCGGGCACCAAGGCCAGATTACGTTGAGAATAATTTAAAGGATATTGATTTTGCTGCACTCGGCGACCGAGACGCGACAATCAAAAAGATTCCCAATGACGACAAAATTTATGCGAAAACGCTTCGTGAATACTTCGCACAAGGGGTGAATTTTGAGACCTTGAAGTTGCAGGCCGAGCTTCGATTGCTGGATGTTCGCAAGTTTGGGCAAATTTATGTCCTGTATGACGACAAGCCCGTAGAGAATTCGTCCTTCGGCCAGCGATGCACGGCAGTAATAGTCGTGCTGTTGTTGTTGGGGAACATGCCAATTGTTATTGACGAGCCTGAGGCGCACTTGGACAGTTCGTTGATTGCGAAATATCTGGTTGACCTTATCAAGGTTCGTAAAAAGCACAGGCAGATTATCTTCGCGACGCACAATGCGAACTTCGTCATCAATGGCGATGCTGATCTCATTCACTGCATGTCGATGGATGAGACCAAGGTGACAAAAGTTACAAGTACAACCATCGAAGATTTGGCACACAGGGAACTGTTGCTTTCCTTGGAGGGTGGAGAAGTGGCGTTCCATCAACGTGAAAAACGTTATGGCATCGACTAGTCCACACCTACACAGAATGCTATGCCGCGAGGTGTTGCCATGAACGTTGCCGAATTGAACGCGCTGCTTGACCGCTTGCTTGCGTTGCCGGTGGAAACCGAATGGGTGGAGTTCAAGGAAGCCAAGTTTGACTTTGGTGCTAACGACCTCGGACAGTATTTCTCTGCGCTATCCAACGAGGCCAACCTGCATCGCCAGCCCTGCGCCTGGCTGGTGTTCGGCGTGAAGGATAAGCCGCGCCAGATTGTCGGTAGCCAGTTCCGCAATACCGCCGCCAGCCTGCAATCGCTGAAGCAGGAGGTGGCGCGTGAGCTGTCGCCGCATCTTACTTTCGTTGAGATTTTCGAGTTGATCCGCCCGGAAGGACGGGTGTTGCTGTTTCAGATTCCGCCCGCGCCTGCCGGGATGCCAGTGAGCTGGAAAGGACTGATGTACGGGCGCAACGGCGAATCGCTGGTGGGGCTTTCCATCGAGAAGATCGAGCGCATCCGGCGGCAGGCCTTGCGCGAGGATTGGTCGGCGGAGTTGGCGCCTGATGCCAGGATGGTTGATCTCGATGCCGAGGCCTTGTCGCTGGGGCGGCAGAAATATCGCGAAAAACATGAAGGCAATGCGCGCTTGCTTGCGGAGGAAGCAACTTGGGATGACGCCAAGTTTCTGGACAAGCTGAAGCTGCGCATTAACGGCCAGCTCACTCGTGCCGCGTTGTTGCTGTTCGGCAAAGATGAGGCTGCGGGCAAGTTGCCCGCGCAGCCGAAGATCAGTTGGATTCTAAAAGATGCGCAGGGCATGGATGTGGACTACCAGCATTTCGGCCTGCCATTGCTCAAGCTGCCTGATGCGTTATTCGCACGGGTGCGGAACCTGACGGTGCGCTACATGCCGCCGGGCACGTTGTTCCCGACCGAAGTGCCGCAGTATGACAATTGGGTGATCCGCGAAGCCTTGCATAACTGCCTCGCACATCAGGATTACGCGATGGGCGGCTTGGTGCGGGTGGTGGAAAAACCGGGCGAGCTGATTTTCAGCAACCTGGGCAATTTCATCCCCGGCTCCGTCGAGCAGGTGATCGAGGAGGATGTGCCGCCAGAAGAATACCGCAACCGCTGCCTGGCGGATGCGATGGTGGAAATGAAACTGATTGATACCATCGGCAGCGGCATCCGCCGCATGTTCATGCTGCAACGAAATCGTTTCTTCCCCTTGCCGGATTACCTGATTGACCGTGAACGCTCGCGGGTGGAAGCGCATATCGCGGGGCGGTTGATTGATGAGCGCTATACCTTCGCGCTGATCCGACATGCGGATTTAACGCTGCATGAGGTTATCTTGCTGGATCGTGTACAGAAGCGATTGGATATTTCCCCTGATGAGGTGAGGATGTTGCGCGGCAAGAACCTGATCGAAGGCCGCGCGCCGAATTTCTTTGTGGCGGCGGGGGTGGCGGCGGCGGTGGGTGATGCGGCACAGTACACTCGCAACAAGGGGCTGGATAAGGCGTTTTACAAAGGGTTGGTGATTAGCCACTTGAAGAGTTTTGGCCCGACAAGGCGCAAGGATTTTGAACGGCTTCTGCTGCCTAAGTTGCCCGAGATACTTGATGATGCGCAGAAAGTTAATCAGGTAAGAAACCTGCTACAGGAAATGGCAAGGGAGAAAACCATTATTTCTTCTGGGCATGGGGTGGGGGCAATTTGGGCGTTGGTTCCGCCAGCGGAATAAGCTAACCAAGTGTGGTTTTAGCTTATTTGCAGGCTGGGTTTAGCCAATAGCCTGTTCCTTACTGTTTGTTTATTTGCGGATTTTAATTGGATAACTTTTTATTTGGCGTGGAAATTTAGCCTATTCAAGCTATGAGCTATACCGAAGACAGCTTGGTCGAACAACCTGCCATTCAGCTCTTTGCCGAGTTGGGATGGGAGACGCTATCTGCTTCGGATGAGGTGATGGCCTCCCCCTCTCTCCAGCCCTCCCCCGCGAGGGGGGAGGGAGTTTGTTTGGGGCGCGAGACGAAATCCGAGGTGGTGCTGGCCGTGCGCTTGCGTAGTGTGCTGGCGCGGCTGAATCCATCGCTACCGCCCGAAGCCATTTCCGCCGCCGTGGATGAGTTGTCGCGCGACCGTTCGGCGATGTTGCCTACTGCCGCGAACCGCGAGCTTTGGGCGTTGATGCGCGATGGGGTGAAGGTGTCTGTGCCTGACCCGGCGAAAGGCGGTGTTAAAACCGAACGGGTGCGGGTGGTGGATTGGGACGATCCCACCGCCAACGATTTCCTGCTGGTCAGCCAGATGACCATCGTCGGCCAGCTCTATACCTGCCGCCCGGATTTGATCGGCTTCGTGAATGGTCTGCCGTGGGTGGTGATCGAGTTGAAGAAGCCGGGCGTACCCGCCAAACAGGCATTCGATGGCAACCTCACCAGCTACAAACACGCGCAGAACGGCGTTCCCGCGCTGTTCTGGTCGAATGCCTTGCTGATTGCTTCCAATGGCACAGATAGCCGCGTCGGTTCGCTGACCGCCGATTGGGAACGGTTCTTCGAGTGGAAGCGCATCGAAAGCGAGGACGAGCCGCGTCGCGTATCGCTGGAGGTAATGCTGCGCGGGTTGTGCGAACCGTCGCGCCTGCTCGATATGGCGGAAAACTACACGCTGTTTTCCGAGCATAAGAGCGGGCTGACCAAGATCATCGGGCAGAACCACCAGTTCATCGGCGTGAACAACGCCATCCGCGCCATGCTCAAGGCGCGCGAGGAAGGCCACGGGCGCGGCGGCGTGTTCTGGCAGACGCAGGGCTCCGGCAAGAGCTTTTCGATGGTGTTCTTCGCGCAGAAGGTGCTGCGCAAGATTCCGGGCAACTGGACGTTTGTGATTGTCACCGACCGCGTGGAACTGGACGAGCAGATTGCCAAGACCTTCGCCGCCTGCGGGGCGGTGAGCGATGCGACCGCCTGCCACGCGCAAAGCGGGGCGCAATTGCGCGAGCTGCTCTCCGGCAACAACCGCTATGTGTTCACGCTGATCCACAAGTTCCAGACCGCCGAGGTGCTGTGCGACCGGCGCGACGTGATCGTGCTAACCGACGAGGCGCACCGCAGCCAGTACGACACGCTGGCGCTGAACATGCGCGCCGCATTGCCGAATGCGATGTTCGTGGCCTTCACCGGCACGCCGCTGATCGCGGGCGAGGAGCGCACGCGCGAGGTGTTCGGCGATTACGTTTCCATCTATGACTTCCAGCAGTCCGTCGAGGATGGCGCGACGGTGCCGCTGTTCTACGAGAACCGCACGCCGGAACTGCATCTCGACAATCCCGAACTGAACGACGACATCTACGAATTGATCGAGAACGCCGATCTCTCCGACGAGGCCGAGAAGAAACTGGAGCGCGAGCTGGGACGGCAATATCACCTCATTACCCGCGATGACCGGCTGGATACCGTGGCGCAGGACATCGTGAAGCATTTCCTCGGGCGCGGATTCCAAGGCAAGGCGATGGTGGTGTCCATAGACAAGGCGACCGCGCTGCGCATGTATGACAAGGTGCGCAAATACTGGCCGCGCCCCCACCCCAGCCCTTGTATGTTTCGTTTTGCTGGACAAGGATGAGTATTTTGTTGGTTAATTTTGTCTGG
>VIKH01000077.1 GCA_008080515.1 Gallionellaceae bacterium
CCTCTGGAGGGGTGCCCCGAAGGGGTGGGGCGGTTGCCCTCGGGCTTGTAGTAGTCCACATGGAAGCGCAGCACGTTGTGGTCTTCGATGGCGTGGGTGATGGTGTAGGCGTGCAGTTGCTGCTGAAAGATGTCCGCCGTGGTCTTGTAGGACGCCTGCTGGCCTTCGATCTGCTGGGCGCTGGCGTTTTTATCGAAGATGGGCGTGCCGGTAAAGCCGAACAGCTGGGCGTTGGGGAAGAATTCCTTGATGGCCTTGTGGTTCTCGCCAAATTGCGAGCGGTGGCATTCGTCGAAGATGAACACCATGCGCTGGTTGCGCAATGGCTCCAGACGTTCCTTGAAGTTGCGCTTGTTGGTGCCATCGAGTGCAAGGCCTAGCTTCTGGATGGTGGTGACGATCACTTTGTCGGCGTAGTCGTCGGAGAGCAGGCGGCGCACCAGGGTTTCGGTGTTGGTGTTTTCTTCGACGCAACCTTCCTGAAACTTGTTGAATTCTTCCCGCGTCTGCCGGTCGAGGTCTTTGCGATCCACCACGAACAGGCATTTGTCGATGTCCGGGTTGTCCTTGAGCAGGGTGGAGGCCTTGAACGAGGTGAGCGTTTTGCCGCTGCCGGTGGTGTGCCAGATGAAGCCATTGCCGCAGTGCTGGTGAATGCACTCGACAATCGCCTTGACGGCATAGATTTGGTAGGGACGCATCATCAACAGCTTTTGCTCGCTAGCCACCAGCACCATATAACGGCTGATCATCTGGCCCAGCGTGCATTTGGCAAGGAAGGCATCGGCGAAGCTGTCCAGATGGGTGATCTTTTTGTTGTCTTCGCTGGCAAACTGGTAAAGCGGCAAAAAGCGCTCGTCTGCATTGAAGCTGAAGTGGCGGCTGTTGTTGTTGGCGAAGTACCAGGTATCGCTGCGGTTGCTGACGATGAATAGCTGGAGAAAACAGAGCAGGGTCTTGGTGTAGCCGTTGCCGGGATCGTGCTTGTAGTCGACGATCTGTTGCATGGCTTTGCGCGGGCTGATTTGCAGGGTCTTCAGCTCGATCTGCACCACGGGCACGCCGTTGATGAGCAGGATCACATCGAAGCGGTGATGGCTGTAGTCGGTGCTGATGCGCAGTTGGTTGATGACTTCAAAGTTGTTTTTGCACCAGTCCTTGATATTGACCAGCGTGTAATAGAGCGGCGTGCCGTCGTCGCGCTCGAAGCTGTTCTTTTCGCGCAGGTGTTTGGCGGCTGCAAACACGTCGGGGGTGACGATGCTGTCCAGCAGACGGGCGAATTCGCTGTCGGTGAGATTAACGCGGTTAAGCGCCTCGAAGTGCTGGCGGAAGTTGGCTTCCAGCGCGGCGCGGTCGCGGATGTCCGGGCGGTAGCTGTATTTCAATTCGCCCAGTTTTTCGATCAGGGCTTGTTCGATTTGTTGTTCAGTCATTGAGTGACAATGCTCTTTCGGATGGCGCTTATTGATGGTGCATCAGTATAGCGATTATTCATTGACTGACCCAACAGGGACTGGACTCTAAGTGCAGCAGACTTCTCAATGTCAGGTTCTGCGTGCAGGTGTATGGACGTTCTAGGTCGAAAACAGAAGTTGTCCGCGCTTGGTGCCGCCGCCGAACAGGATGATGAACATGTCGCCATCCTTGGCGAGATAGATGCGGTATCCGGGTTCCCAGTCGGGGACATATTCGCCCATACCGTCGAACCATTTCACGCGGGAAGTGTTGCCCAGTTCCACGCGCAACTTGGCCATAACGACCTTGGCGGCGGCCTGCGCGTCAAGGCTGTCGAACCAGGCTTTGTACGGGCTCGCGAAGATATTCTTCGACCGTGATTTTATGGGATGGCAGCGACAGATAAGTTGCTATAAAACAAATGGATGTAGCACGCCTTGAATGCGGTGGTTGCGCTGCGCTTATCACCTTAAGGCTTCGACCTGATTCCAAGAGGAATCGAAAAAGTCGGTTCAGGCCGAGCCTTTCTTCCCGTAGAACCACTTGAGCAGAAACGGCGGCGCCATGGTGGTCAGCGCAATGACGATCAACAGGGCGGCATACAGTTCGCCTGACAGGATGCCCTGGCTGAAACCAAGCTGCGCGAAGATCAGCCCGACCTCGCCGCGCGGGACCATCGAAAGGCCGATTGCGATCTGGTTGCGGTGTGGCTCGCGGATGGAAAAACCTGCCGCAAACTTGCCGAGGAATGCAACCAGGAGCAGCAATGCCGCAAGTTCCCAGATGAACGCAGAACCCCAGTCCACCGCCTTGAGGTTGAGCGACACGCCGACCATCACGAAGAACAGCGGCGAGAAGGTGTGGATCAGCGGGCGCACCTGCTCTTCGAGCCGGTGCGCGAGTTTCGGGCTGGGCTTGAATTCAATGGCAGCGCGTTTCCCCATCCACAGCCGGAAACCGAAATGCTGGCTGAACGCGAGCCCTGCGGCGAATCCCCCCATGATCTCCGGTGCGCCAACGGCATGTGCGAGCCATGAGAACAGCAGGATCAGCGACAGCGCCATGGTGAGCAGCAGGCCCGGCGTGGCGGCATGGTGCTCAAAATGCTCGATCACTATCGAGGCCAGCTTGGCGACCAGCGGCGCGAGCAGCATGAACACCAGGATGTACAGCCCGACCTCGCCCAGCGCGTGAACCGAAACCTGCCTTTCCACGGTGAACTGGTACATGAAGGCCAGTGCCATTACGCCGAGAATGTCATCCAGCACCGCCGCGCCGATCACGATCTGCGCCTCGTCGGAATGGCGCTTGCCGAGGTCGTCCAGCACACGCACCGTGATGCCGATGCTGGTGGCGGTAAGCGTCCCGCCGATAAACAGCGAAGTGAAGCTGTCCAGGCCGAATACCGAAGCGCTGACGCCGTATCCCAGCGCGAACGGCAGTGAGAACCCGAGCACCGCCACGACGATGGGCTTGCTGCCGGAGCGCGCCAGGCGGGAAAGATCGGTGTCCATGCCGACCTCGAACAGCAGCAGGATGATGCCGATCTCGGCGAGCAGCTTCATGGTCGTGTCGGGCGCCACCCAGCCGAGCAGCGACGGGCCGATAAGCAGGCCGGCCAGCAATTCACCGATTACCGAAGGAATGCCGAAGCGCGCCGCAGTCTCGGAGAACACCCGCGCCGAGATCAGGGTGATGGCGAGGAATAGGAAAAATTGGTGGAGTTCCATTTTCAGGGTTCTGGCGTCTTGGATGGCAGCGGCTTGCCCAGCGCGCGCGAATAGAACCTCATCATGCCAGGCAGCGGATATGCCGCCACCAGCAAGGCGCACAGCGCAATGCTGACCAGCACTACCATGTAAGTGGTGTCGCGGATGATCTCGCCGCCGCTCACGCCATATTGCAGCGGCAACCCGGCCAGCACTGCGGCGGCCAGCCCCTTCGGCGCCAGCATTGAGGTGATCGCGGAATCGCGCAAAGAATATGCGGCGTCGCGGTAAACGAAGCGTGCCAAACCGAGGCGCATCGCAAATACCAGCGCCGTCATGGCGACTGCGGTAAGCGCCAGATGCGCCGTGCCGAAATGGATGGATATGCCCAGATAGACAAAGAAATAGGTTTTCAGCAAAAAAACCGACTCGCGGTAAAACACCAAGTCTATTTCGTTCAGCGGTACGATGCCCTTGTCGATGTTTCTGAAACTGGCCAAACCGAACTTCTCGAAATTTGTCAGCGTGATGCCCAGGGCCAGTGCGGCAATCGCACCGGAAAAACCCAGCATCTCGGTCAGACCATAGACAATGAACACGTAGGCCAGCGTGGAGGAAATCGTGTTGGGAAAATCTCGCACCTTGCCCAGCACCAGCAGCCAGCCAATGCCACCCACCACCCCGATGGCCGCAGCAAAGATCAGCGCGGCAAGCACGCCACCGGCCAGCCTGCCCGGCTCGACCCCGCCCTGGGTATAGACTTGCAGTAGGGCGAACACGCCGACGATGCACAGGACGTCAGTCAGTGCCGATTCCAGCACCAGCACGGTGGCGGGTTTTTCCGAAAGCTGAAGCGCAGAAACCATGGGGATGACAACTGCGGAAGAAGTGCCGGCCAGCGTAACGCCGAGCATGGTGGCCGGGAGCAACGACAAGTCGAGCAGATAGACGCCGAGCAGTGTCACGATGATCGCAGTGAGAAAGAAACACCACAGAGTGAGCACAACGGTTATTGCCAACGATTTGCCCAGCACTCCGAGGTTCAGGGACGTACCGCTCTCAAACAGAATTACCACCAACGCAATGGTCGCAATCACCGGGCCGACCTTGCCGAAATCCTCCGGGGAGACGATGCCCAGCACCGGGCCGATCAGAATGCCGGCCAGCATCAACACCAGCACATCGGGAATGTTGGTTTTGCGAAACTGTAGCGACAGAAAATGGGCGAAAAACACCATTAGCCCAATGACGAGTATTGTTGTGGACATTCGAAATATCCCGCTTTGCCGGCTGAGTTATTAAGGGGGAAGCCGTTAAGGCACGTGGCGTTACTACAAATCCGACAAAGGCCTGTCGGCAAGTTTGTCGTCGCGCATGCGCAACTGCCCAATGACCCCCATCAAGGATCTGTCCAAAGCAAGCAATGCCGATTCAGGCAGTGCCTGCAAGGCTTCCGGCAGTACGCCTTCTGCCGGGCCGGGCGCATTCTTCAGCAATCTTGAGGCTTCATCGGTCACTTGCAGCCCAACCCGCCGCTGGTCTTCCTTGCTGCGCTCCTTGCTTATCAGACCCCGGCCAACCAGCTTTTCGACAAGCTGGCTGCCGGTGGACTGGTGTATGGACAGGCGATCCGCCAGCTCGGAAACTCCCATGCCGGGGCTCCTGGCCACCTCATGCAATATCCACAACTGCGATCCTGTGACGCCACAGGCTTGCTCGATCTCGCGGAAATGCTGCCGGACGGAGCCGTAGATGATGCGGAACTTCTTGAGCACCTGAAGTGAAAGCTGATCCTTGCTGCGTTTGGTCACTTTACCCCCCTTTCTACATGGCACCCATCTTACCCGCAGGCCATTTTACATGCTTGCCTGATATATTTATATCAATTATATTAGCGGCAATGCGTAATGCGGCAGCGAGAAATGACTACTGAAACACCCATGGCGGGAACAATCCGCGTCGGCCTGGTGGGCTACGGCAAGGCAGGCAGGGCCGTCGCCAACGTCCTGAGCGACGACCCGCGTTTCGACTTGCGCTGGATTGCGCGCCGCCAGGCAAGCGCGTCACAGACGCACGATGATACCGGCATCCCCGTCATCGGGCTGGGGCAGCGCCCGTTCGCCGAGCTCTTCGAGAATGCCCCGGTGGATGCGCTGGTTGATTTTTCCTCACGGGAAAGCCTGTATGCCTACGGCGAAGAAGTCGGCAGGCGCGGCATTGCGCTGGTCAGCGCGATTTCGGCCTATTCGGAAGAGGATCTGGAATATGCGCGCCGCCTCGGGAAATCCACGCGCGTGCTGTGCTCGCCCAACATCACGCTCGGCATCAACTTCCTCATCATCGCGGCCAGGCTGCTGCGCGGGGTCGCACCGTTTGCCGATGTGGAAATCCTCGAACAACACTTCAAGGGAAAACCGGAAGTATCGGGCACGGCGCGCAAGATTGCCGAAACGCTGGAAGTTGACGGTGGGAGCATCACTTCATTGCGGCTCGGCGGCATCGTCGGGCACCACGAAGTGATATTCGGATTCCCGCACCAAACCGTGCGCCTCACGCACGAGTCCATCCGGCGCGAGGCGTTCGGCACCGGCGCCGCATTCGCGTTGAGCCATCTGGCCGGGTGCGACAAGGGGTTCTACACGTTCGACGACCTGTTGCTGCGATTGATGCGTGCCGAACTGATGGTCGGCCAATGAACCTAAGAGCCTCAATTCAAGCCACAGAGAACACAGAGCACACAGAGAAATCAGCGGTGTTACATGTTTTCATAGGCACACCAAAAGGGTGAATCAATTTCCGTGTTCAACTATTTGTTTTTACTCTGTGATCTCTGTGCTCTCTGTGGCTAACAGAGTTTTTAAGGATGAAAATACCTGACCTGAAAATGCATCGTTACCCCGCCGCCCGTTTGCTCTGGTGCGCGATAGGCGCAGCCATCGGCATCGCCCTGGCACTGTTTCTGGTTGGGCCGCCCGCGATACCCTTCCTCCTGGTATCTCTCGGCGGTTCAACCGTTTTTCTCTTCGGCCTCACGCGCGCCCCCGCCACCCAGCCGCGCGCCCTCTTCGGCGGCCACCTTGGCGGCGCGCTCATCGGCATCGCCTGCTACCATGCGTTTGGCGATGCGCTATGGGTTTACGCGCTTGCCCAGGTGCTGGCCCTGTCCTTCATGCTGCTCACCAAGACCGTACACCCCCCCGCCGGCGCAAATCCCATCCTGATGATCTATGCGCATGCAGGCTGGTCGGCGCTCTGGCAGCCGGTTTTTCTCGGTGTGGCGTCCCTCGCCGTCGTTGCCGCCGTCTGGAGCAGGCTGTACCCCGGCCTGGCGCACTATCCGGTCGCATGGCTCGACCGCTCGCCGCCGAGCACATTCTGGGGGGGGTGGGATGAGTGACTGGATGCAGGGAAATGGCATTTCGGCACCGCATTCGCCCATACATTTATTGTCCGTCACAAGGTTAAAACCACCGGCATTAGCAGGTGGTAGTTAAGTCCCCGGATGCGGCGCCTGCGGCCTTGGCCTTGCGCGGCACGGCCATCGGGTCGCAGGTGATGGCATCCAGCAAGCGTAGCGGGCGCTACACCTGCCAGCTCATCCCCACCCTTTCACGCAGCGCCGCGCATCGTGCTTGGATCGCGCCCCGCGCGTTTTGCTGCGCGTTCCGCCGCCTGCACGGTGTTTGCCACCAGCATGGTGATGGTCATCGGGCCGACGCCGCCGGGCACCGGGGTGATCCAGCCGGCGACTTCCTTCGCGGAATCGAAATCCACGTCGCCGCACAGCTTGCCGTCGGGCATGCGGTTGATGCCGACGTCGATCACCGCCGCGCCGGGTTTGATCATGCTGCCGGTGATC
>VIKH01000078.1 GCA_008080515.1 Gallionellaceae bacterium
AAGGAAACGCAGATTTAATCCGTTCGTGGTGAGCTTGTCGAACCATGATCGGATTAAATCTATAATAATCAATAGGTACCGCCAACCCTTCGACAAGCTCAGGGCGAACGTATGATTTAATCTGCGCTTCCCTAAATACCCGTACACCCTGATCTATCGGCTTTACTCTACCAAAGTCCGCATCCTGACCGTGATGCACCACTCCAGGCAATACCCGTGACGCGCGGCCACGTCAGCCCTCAGCGGCTTTCCAGCTTCACCAATCCCCGGTAGCGTTCCGCACGGTCTGTCTCGGTGGTCACGGCCTTTACTCGAAAGCCGTAGACGCGGTGAGCCCTTCGATAGACTCAGGACAGGCTTGCGAACCCCGGCGCTTCCGGATCGCAATTGCCGGGGTTCGTGCTTTGCCCCATCCTCGCTACAAAAAAAGCCGCGCCCGCGAGGGCGCAGCAATACAAGAAGCTCAAACGGGCGCCCTCGGGCGCCCGTTTTTTCGCCCTGTTTTTATTGGCAGTGCCGACGGCTGATGATGATTGCTAAAACAATTGGAATCATTTAGTCTGAAACCTCGCTTTGGAGAACATCATGAACGACAACGTAGAAAACCTGATTCTGGAAAAATTGGAAGCAATGCGAAACGAGCTGAAGGAATTCAGAAACCTATACGAACAGTCTCACGAAGCTGCCGCCTACGACAAGTGGTTTCGGGACGGCGTGCAGGCTTCGCTGGACGATCCCCACCCCCCAGTTCCACACGAGGAGGTTATGGCAGATATCAAAGCCACCATTGACCGCATAGCAGCAGAAAAAGGTTCGCAGCGTGCGGCTTAAATGGCGGGGAAAAGCGAGGGAAGACGCCAAGGAAATTGCAGCTTTCGTCGCACAACAGAATCCGGCCGCAGCCTACCACATGTACGATGAAATCAGAAAGCAGGTAGGACAACTTATTGATCAGCCGAACATTGGGCGGCTGGGGCGTATCCAAGGGACAAGAGAGCTGGTTATTGTCGGCTTGCCCTACATCGTGCCATATCGTATCAACGAAGATCTGATAGAAATTCTGCGGATATATCACACTTCGCGCCATTGGCCGGTGAGCCTTGAATAATCATGAAAGCTTTATTGGATGTGGTTAAAGTCGAGGTTGAGCCTGGTTATGTTCTCCGCCTTGAATTTTAGAACGGCGAAAAACGCATTTTTTATGGGTGCTTCTAAAAATTTTGTCACACCGGCAAAAGCCGGTGTCCAGCAAGCGTAGGGCGCAATAACCAACGGACATTGCGCCGCATGATGTCGTCCGGTGCAATGCGCTCGCTTATTGCACCCTACGGAATGGCTGCGGGTGGCTTAATAACAACCCGAAAGCCGTAGATGCAAGGCAGGGGGGAGCCCTTCGATAGACTCAGGACAGGCTTGCGAACCCCGGCGCTTCCTGCCGGGGTTCACGCTTTGCCCATCTTCGCTGCAAAAAAGCCACGCCCGCGAGGGCGCAACAATGTAAGCTCAAACGGGCGCCTCAAGGCGCCCGTTTTATTGTTGCTTAAACAGCATATTGTATGTACAGTGCGCGAATGAAAATTACCTTCGACCCCGTCAAAAATGAGCGGAATATCCGTGAACGCGGGTTGCCGTTCCACTTGGTTGAAGGCTTCGACTGGGATTCTGCACTGGTTGAGGAAGATGCCCGCAAGCCCTATCAGGAGACGCGTTACGTAACGATTGGCTTCATTGGCGGGAGGTTGTTTGTGGTGATTTTACTCCGGCAGATGAAGGCGTTCGCGTCATCAGTTTTCGCAAGGCGAACCAGCGTGAGGTAAAACGTTATGAAAAAGCCCAATCCTGAATTGATTGATGATGAAAACCCGGAGCTGGATGAGGCATGGTTTAAACGCGCCAAACCGGCACGCGAGGTATTGCCGCCAACCCTGCTGAAAAAGCTTGGTATACGCGGCCCGCAAAAGACGCCTACCAAAGAACGCATCACCATCCGCCTGTCGCGTGATGTTGTGGAACGGTTTCGCTCCACCGGGGACGGCTGGCAAACACGGGTTGACGCTGCCTTGCAGGATTGGCTCAAGACGCATTCTTTCAGCAAGCGTAGGGCGCAATAACCAACGGGCATTGCGCCGCACGATGCCGTCCGGTGCAATGCGCTACGCCCTTCGTCTGCGCTCAGGGCAGGCTTATTGCACCCTACGGAGTGACTGCGGGTGGCTTAATAACAGCGACAGGCTACCCCGCCTTTGCGCCCGCAGCCAGCGCGCGCAAACGGCTTTGCTCGAGTTCGGCGCGATCCGGCTGGTCCAGCCAGCCGTGCAGGTTGTCCAGCACCAGGCCGGTGAGCGCGTGGATCCAGTCCGGGCGCTGGTTGAGGCAGGGGATGTAGTGGTAGTCGCCGCCGCCCGCATGCTGGAAATCTTCCTTGCCTTCCTGCGCGATTTCTTCCAGCGTTTCCAGGCAGTCGGCCACAAAACCGGGGCAGACCACGTCCACGCGCCCGGTTTTTTTCTGCCCCAGTTTCTTGAGCGTCGCCGAAGTGTAAGGTTGGAGCCACTCGGCGCGACCGAGGCGCGATTGGAAGCTGACCAGATATTGGTCGCTGTTCAGCTCCAGCGCTTCCGCGATCAGGCGGGCGCTCTTGCGGCATTCGCAGTGGTAGGGGTCGCCTTTGTCCAGCATCAGGCGCGGCAAGCCGTGGAAGCTCATCACCAGTTTGTCCGGGCGCCCGTGCAGCGTCCAGTAGTCGCGGATGTTCTGCGCGCTGGCGGCAATATAGCCGGGGTGGTCGTGGAAGTTTTTTATGACGCGCAGCGCGGGCAGGTTGCGCATCCGCAGCAGCTCGCCAAACACCACATCGCACGCGGTGGCGGTGGTGCTGGCGGCATATTGCGGGTAGAGCGGCACCAGCAGGATGCGCTGGCAGTTTTGCTGTTTGAGTTTTGCCAGCACGCTTGCAATGGAAGGGTTGCCGTAGCGCATGGCGTACTCCACCAGCAGCGGCGAGCCTTTGGTTTTTTCTCCCAGATAGCCTTGCAGCAGGGTAGTCTGGCGCCCGGTATGCACCAGCAGTGGCGAGCCTTCCGGCAGCCAGATGCTGGCGTATTTTGCCGCAGATTTTTTCGGGCGCGTGTTGAGGATGATGCCGTTGAGGATCAGCCACCAGATCGGCCTGGGGATTTCCACCACGCGCGGGTCGCCCAGAAATTCGCGCAGGTAGGTTTTGACCGCTTGCGCGGTGGGCGCGTCCGGCGTGCCGAGGTTGACCAGCAGCACGGCGGTTCTGGCGGGGGTGCCGTGGGTGTAGGGAGGTTCGGGTTGGTAGGTCATTCGTTTATCCTGAGCCGGGTGAGCCGGAACCCAAATGTAGGGTGGATAAAGCGCGTCGCGCGTATCCACCAATCTTTTTGGGTAATTTGGTTGGTGGAAACGCTACGCTTTTTCCACCCTACATAAATTTCCGTGCGAATAAATTCGCACCCGCAAAACTGAAAATATCACGTGCGTAACCGCCTTCAATGCAGCGACAGCGCATTGCTGAGCAGCTTGGCCGTGATATCCACAATCGGCACCACTTTTTCGTAGCTCATGCGTTTGGGGCCGACCACCGCCAACGTGCCGACCACCTGCCCGTTGGCCGCATAGGATGCGCTGACCACGCTGCACTCGTCCAGCCCGGCCAGGCCCGATTCGTTGCCGACAAAAATATGGACTCCGGGCGCATGGCGACCGGCATTTAGCAGTTGCAGCAGCTCGGTGCGTTGCTCGAACAGCATGAACAGGCCGCGCAGCTTGTCCATGTTGGAGGAGAGATCGTTGATGTGCAGCAGGTTGCGCTCGCCGCTGATGACGTAATCCTCGTTTTTGCGCGCCAGCGCCGCATCGCTCGCCGCCATCGCGGCGGTCATCAGCGCGGTCATGTCGTGGTGCAACTGGTGCAAATCCGCCTGCACCCGCCGGTGGATGTCCTGAAAAGCGCAATCGGCGTAATGCTGGTTGAGGAAATTGCCCGCCTCGGTGAGCTGCTGCTGGCTGTAGTCCTTTTCGGTGAGCAGCACGCGGTTTTCCACTTCGCCATCGGGCATGACGATGATGAGCAGCACCCGTTTTTCCGACAGGCGCAGGAATTCCATCTGGCGCACCGTGATGGCAGCCCGCTTCGGGGTGGCCACCACGCCCGCGAAATGGGTGAGCTCGGAGAGCAGGTTGGATGCCTGCAACAGCAGCCGCGAAGGGTTGTCCGGCTGGAAGTGGGATTTCAGCGACCGGATGCGCGCCTCGTCCAGCGGCTGCACCACCAGCAGCGTATCTATGAACAGCCGGTAACCCAGCGCCGTGGGAACGCGGCCGGCGGACGTGTGCGGGCTGCTGATCAACCCCATTTCCTCGAGGTCGGCCATCACATTGCGGATGGTGGCCGGGCTGACTTCCAGCCCGGAGTATTGCTGTAACGAGCGCGAGCCGACCGGCTGGCCGTCGCTGATGTAGCGTTCCACCAGGGTCTTGAGCAGAATTTGCGCGCGTTCGTTGAGCATGTTTTATTCTACCATCGCACCGCCCATTGCCGCTTTGTCAACGCGGTGGCGATATGGTTTAATCGTCCCCATGAATTTCCCTTTCCGCACCATCGCCCTGATCGGCAAATACAAGACGCCGGAAATTACCGAGCCGCTGCTGCGGCTGGCCGATTTTCTTTCCGGCAAAGGGGTGGGCGTGGTGGTGGATAGCCTCACCGCCAGGCACCTGGAGCGGCACGATTACCCCGAGATGCAGTTGCGCGAAATGGGCGGCAAGGTGGATCTGGCCATCGTGCTGGGCGGCGACGGCACCTTGCTGAATATCGCCTGCACCCTGGCTCCCTTCGGCATTCCGCTGGTGGGGGTGAACCAGGGGAGGTTGGGCTTTCTTACCGATGTCTCGCTGGGCACCATGCAGCAGACCATCTCCGATATGCTGGAAGGAAAATATGTCACCGAGCAGCGCATGTTGCTGGACGCGCGCATCCTGCGCGACGGCGAGCAAGTGTTCGGTTCGCTGGCGCTCAACGAGGTGGTGGTGCATCGCGGCAACGTCAGCACGCTGATCGAGTTTGAAGTGCGCATTGACGGCGAATATCTTTACACCCAGCGCGCCGACGGGCTGATCGTGGCCACACCGACCGGTTCCACCGCCTACGCGCTGTCCGCCGGCGGCCCCATCCTGCACCCCGGCCTCAGTCTCATCGCGCTGGTGCCGGTGTGCCCGCACACCATGAGCAACCGCCCCATCGTGCTGAAAAGCGAATCGCGGCTGGAAATCCAACTGCACCGCGCCTATACCGTGCGCGTGCGTCTCGACAGCCACACCTACTACGATTTGCAGGGCAACGACAAACTTAAAGTGACCAGTTATCCCAAGCCGGCCATTTTGCTGCACCCGGTCGGGCACAGCTACTACCATACCTTGCGCGAGAAGTTGCACTGGAACAAGACGCTTTGAATAACTTTGCCAGCAACTCCAGGCTCGCCATCCCGCCTGCGCGGGAATGACGGGCATCTCACTCGTTTTGTTCCCATGCTGAAATTTTTAAGCATCCGCGATTTCGTCATCGTTAATTCGATCGAGCTCGATTTCTCCGCCGGGTTCACCGCGCTTACCGGCGAAACCGGCGCGGGCAAATCCGTTCTGATTGATGCCCTGTCGCTGGCGCTGGGCGGGCGCGGCGATGCGTCCACGGTGCGCAACGGCTGCGAGCGCGCCGAAATCGGTGCGGGCTTCGATATTTCCGGCTTGCCATCCCTGCAAGCGTGGCTGCGCGAGCAGGCGCTGGAAGGCGATGCGGGCGAGTGCCAGTTGCGCCGCGTGCTGGATAGCGGCGGGCGCTCGCGCGGCTTTATCAACGGGCGCAGCGCCACGCTGCAACAGATGCGTGAGGCGGGCGACCACCTGCTCGACATTCACGGCCAGCACGCCCACCAATCCCTGCTGCGCCCCGAAGCGCAGCGCGAACTGCTGGATAGCTACGGCGGGCTGGAGCAAGACGCTGAAAAGCTGGTCGGCCTGTTCCGCGAGTGGCAAGCGCTCTGCCGCCGCCGCGCACAACTGGAGCAAAGCGCCGGGGTGCTGGCCGCCGAGCGCGAATTGTTGCGTTTCCAGCGGCGGGAGCTGGAGACGCTGAATTTCGACGCTGCCGGTTGGGGCGAGCTGCAAGCGGATCACGCGCGCCTGTCCCACGCCGCCAGCCTGCTGGAAACCGCGCAGTTCGGGGTGGAAGTGCTGGGAGAAGCCGATAGCTCCTGCCTCGCGCAACTGAATATGCTGGCATCAAAAGTGCGCGACGGCGCCGGGTTTGACGCCGCCCTGCACGACACGCTCGCCCTGCTGGAGAGCGCGCAGAATGAATTGCAGGAGGCGGTTTACGCCCTGCGCCATTACCAGCAAAAACTGGACGCCGATCCCGCGCGCCTGCGCGAGCAGGAGCAGCGTATCGCCGCAGTGGTGGATGCGGCGCGCAAATATCGCGTCTCTCCGGAGCATCTGCCGTCCGCCTTGCAGCACATCGCGGCGCGCCTTGACGAGCTGGGCGGAGAGGCCGATCTGGCCGCGCTGGCGCATCAGGAATACGCCGCACACGCAATATATTTGGCTGCGGCGGAAAAACTCGGCGCGGCCCGCAAGCGGGCGGCAGAAAAATTATCGCTCGAAATCACCGCCGCGATGCAGGCGCTGGCCATGCAGGGTGGCCGCTTCGACATCGCGCTGACGCCGGTGCAGGAAGGCGGCCAGCACGGGCTGGAGATCATCGAGTTTCGGATTGCGGCCAATCCGGATGCCCCGCTGCGCAGCCTGGCGAAGGTCGCCTCGGGCGGCGAACTGTCGCGCATCGGCCTGGCGATACAGGTGGCGGCAAGCCGCTTGGCGGGCGTGCCTACCCTGATATTCGACGAGGTGGACAGCGGTATCGGCGGGCGCGTGGCGGAGGTGGTCGGACAATTGTTGAAGCGGCTGGGGCAGCGCCATCAAGTGCTGTGCGTGACGCACCTG
>VIKH01000079.1 GCA_008080515.1 Gallionellaceae bacterium
TAACTTTGGTGGTGTTTTGAAGTATGTCGAGAACCACGACAAACAGCTTCCGAATAAGCTGAAGATTTCCAAATCGCCACGCATTCTAACTTAAGTTTCCACCCTTGACCCGCGTTACTTGGGCGGTGGCATTCCCACCGGATTAACGAACTGTTGAACCGCTGTGTGTGAGCAAACACCATGCCCGAGCTGTCGTCTGAAATAGAGAATTTCATTACCGAGCTTGATGCGGCGGTTGAGGCACACTTGAACTGGACGCGCCGCGTGATGCGCTGTGCGGTACTGCACACCTCCCCTGGCGAGGACGTGCTCGATCCTTCAGCGCACACGCTATGCCGCTTTGGCCGCTGGTTTGTCTCCAGGCAATCAGATTTCGAGAAAATAAGCACCCAGAATACGCGACAACTCCTGGCCGCACATCAAGCCATGCACGATGCCATCCGAGCCATTTGCGCAGATGTGCTGGCTGGGCGACCGGGGCAAAGCGCAAACTTGGATATTTTCGAGCAAACGCAGGCTGAACTGATCGAGTTGTTGGCCAAGTTCAAGACGAAGTTCCTGGCCACTGCAGCGCGGCATGATCATTTGACAGGGCTTCCACTCCGCTACGGGCTCGAAGAAGAGTTCATTCAGTTACAAAAGCTTTGCCAGCGCAACAAGTCGCTGCTCTATGCTGTGATGATAGATGTGGATCACTTCAAGCGCATCAACGACACCTATGGCCATTCAGTGGGGGACATAGCGTTGTGCCATCTGGCTGATACGCTCAAACGCAACATACGCCCCAGCGAACCGCTGTATCGTTTTGGCGGCGAAGAATTCCTTCTGCTGATGCAAACAAGCTCTCCTGAAGAAGCTGCCTTGGCCGCAGAACGTTTGATCAACGTGGTGCGTGGCGCATCCCTTATGACCCCGCAAGGCAAGCCCTTGGCAATGACCACCACAATGGGGTTGACCCTGGTGAAAGGGGACGAGGAATTGCTTGACGTGATTGAACGTGCCGACCAAGCGCTTTATGCGGGGAAAAATGCCGGGCGGGATCGCTATGTAATCGCTGATTGATATAGGCTAAAACGCAGCTTTTGTCTGATTGGGCTATCCGGGTTTAATACACCCGCGCCTTGGGCGGGAACGATTCTACCGTCAGCGGCTTGAGGCGCACTGGTTTGTATTCCAGCTTGCGCTCCGCGCTGAAATACAGCGAATGTTTCAGCCACTTGGCATCGTCGCGGTTGGGATAATCGTCGCGCGCGTGTCCGCCCCGGCTTTCGGTGCGCGCCGCTGCCGCAACCATGGTGGCCTGCGCGACCTCGATCAGGTTATCCAGCTCCAGCGCCTCGATGCGCGCGGTGTTGAATACCTTGCTTTTGTCCCGAATCTTCGTGTTGGCGGCACGCCCGGCGATCTGGCCGATTTTCTCTACACCTTCGGCCAGCAACTCCGGAAAGCGGAACACGCCGCAATGCTTCTGCATGGTCTTGCGCATCGCATCGCCAATTTCGGCCACGCTTTCACCATCCTTCTGGTTTTCCAACCGCGCCAGACGCGCTAGAGAAAACTCGGCAGCGTTGGGCGGAAGGCGCTTGGGATGAGGGTGGCCTTGCAGGTCCTCGACAATCTGCCTGGCGGCCTCGCGCCCGAACACCAGCAAATCCAGCAATGAGTTACACCCCAGTCGGTTTGCCCCATGCACCGACACGCAGGCGCATTCGCCCGCCGCATACAGGCCATGCACCACTTCTTCCGGGCCGTGGTGGTATGGCGCGACGACTTGCCCGTGGTAGTTGGTGGGGATGCCGCCCATCATGTAATGCGCGGTCGGCACTACCGGGATGGGGTCTTTGGCCGGATCAACGTGGGCAAATTTCAGCGCGATCTCGCGTATGCCGGGCAAGCGTTGCCGGATCACGTCATCCCCGAGGTGGTCCAGCTTGAGCAGTACGTGGTCGCCGTCCTTGCCGCAACCCCGCCCTTCATTGATTTCAATCGTCATGGCGCGCGACACCACGTCGCGGCTGGCCAGATCTTTCGCGGTCGGCGCATACCTCGGCATGAAGCGTTCCCCGTCCTTGTTTACCAGATAGCCGCCCTCGCCGCGTACCCCTTCGGTGATCAGCACACCCGCGCCATGCACGCCGGTGGGGTGAAACTGAAAAAACTCCATATCCTCGAGCGGGATGCCGGCGCGCGCCGCCATGCCCAGCCCGTCGCCGGTGTTGATATAGGCGTTGGTGCTGGACTGGAAGATGCGTCCCGCGCCGCCGGTGGCGAGCAGCGTGGCGCGCGCCTGGAAAACCATCATTTCGCCGGTTTCTATTTCCAGCGCGGTGACGCCGAGCACGTCGCCGTCCTTGTCGCGGATCAGATCCAGCGCCATCCACTCGACAAAGAAATGGGTGTTGGCTTGCACGTTTTGCTGATACAGCGTGTGCAGCATCGCGTGGCCGGTGCGGTCGGCCGCCGCACAGGCGCGCTGCACCGTGGCCTTGCCGTATTCCTGCATGTGCCCGCCGAACGGACGCTGGTAAATCTTGCCGGAATCGAGGCGGTCGAATGGCATGCCGAAATGTTCCAGCTCGTACACCACTTCCGGTGCCGCGCGGCACATGAACTCGATGGCGTCCTGGTCGCCAAGATAGTCCGAGCCCTTTACCGTGTCGTACATGTGCCAATGCCAGTTATCGGCGGTGACGTTGCCCAACGCCGCCGCGATGCCGCCCTGTGCCGCCACGGTGTGCGAGCGCGTGGGGAACACTTTCGACAGTACCGCCACTTTCAGCCCGGCTTGAGACAAAGCCAGCGCGGCGCGCATTCCGGATCCGCCCGCGCCGACTACCACCACGTCAAAAGTGCGTTTCGCAACCGCCATCACATTCCCCACAGAATAATCACCGACCAGATCACATACAGCAACAGCGCCAGTACCACTATCACATAAATAGCGAGGCGAACTCTGGCGGGTTTGACATAGTCCATCACGATATCACGCACGCCAACCCATGCATGAAAATAGGCGGCAAGCAGAAACAGCAGCGAAAACGCGCGCATCGCGTGGCCGGAGAAGAGTCCGGTCCACGCGCCGTAATCCAGGCTGGGGTGAAGCAACGCATAGCCCGCCAAAAACAGCAGGTAGGCAACCATCATCGCGGCGGTAATGCGCTGGAACAGCCAGTCGCGCAGGCCGTAGTGCGCGCCGGTGACAACGCGGTCTACCATAGCCGCCACCCCGCCAGAGCGGTCAGCGCAAGGCTGACAATCAGCACCCATTTGCTGCTGGCGCGTGCCTGCGCCAGCCCGGTGCCCCAATGCATATCTATCGTCAAGCAGCGGATGCCGGAACACAAATGGTGCAAAGTGGCCCACGCCAGCGCGAGCAAAAACAATTTTCCGAGCGGGTGGCGCAACAAGTCGGCCAGCTGGGTATAAGTTTCTATGGAGCGCAGACTGGCTTGCAGCATCAGCAGCAACAGTGGCAATGCCATGAACAGCAACACGCCACTGAAGCGGTGCAAAATCGAAACAAAACCCGGCAAGGGTAGGCTGATTTTGGTTAAATCCAAATGTTTTGGGCGGCTATTTTTCATCGTTTCTGTTTCCGGTTTTGCGTAATCTTACACGCTGTCAGGCCAAAGTAGAATTATGAAAAATAGATGCTGATCGGGTTGCGTCTTGACGGTAAGCAGGAGCCAAACGCTTGGTGGAACTATGAAACATAACTTAATCAATGCCCTGCGATGTGTTATCTAACAATCTGATTCATCTCTATAATCGGCAAAAGAATGGCTAGCACAATCATCAGAACCACCCCCCCCATAATCAAAATAAGCGCGGGCTCCAGCAGAGAAATGAGCACCGAAATGTAGCCGCCGATCTCCTGCTCCTGTTGTTTTGCCGCACGGTCGAGCATGGCATCCAGCCTGCCGCTTGATTCGCCGCTGGCAATGAGGTGGATCAGGATGGGCGGAAACAACCCAGAGACGGCCAGCGCCCTGCTAAAACCGACGCCTTCCCGAACTTTTTTTGAGGCATCTTCCAGCGCACGCCGCATGGGCAGATTGCTCACTACGCCCGCAGCGGCTTGCAAGGAAGCCAGCAGCGGCACCCCGCTGGCCGATAAAATTGCTAGGGTGCTGGCCATCCGCGCAGTATTTAACCCTCGCACCATGCGCCCGAACACGGGCAAGCGCAACGAGCGCATGTGCCACCAGTAGCGTGCTACTTCCCGTTGCCACAAAATGCGCGCACCCAGCCCCGCCGTTACCACTCCACCCAACAGGTATAGCCACGATGCCTGCAATGCCGAGCTCAAACCGATCAGCAGCCGCGTCAACAATGGCAAAGTTTGGTGCGTATGCTGAAACACCCCCACCACCTGGGGCACCACATAGACCAGCAAGCCCGCAATCACCAATAGCGCAACCAGCGTTACGATGGCGGGATAGACAAAAGCCAGCCCGACTTTTTGTCGTAAAACCTGCCGCGCTTCGGTGTAATCGGCCAACCGGAGCAATACGCGCGCCAGTTCTCCCGATGCTTCACCCGCCTTCACCAAGGCGCGATAAATTTCCGGGAACACGCTTTCGTAGTGGCTCAAAGCTTGCGCCAGCGTTTGCCCTGACTGCAATTCCGCACGAACTCCGGCCAGCACCTGGCGCACGGTTTCGCTTTCGCTTTGCTCGATCATGGCGCTTAACGCCTGTTCGATGGTCAATCCCGCATCCAGCAGCGTCGCCAGTTGGCGGGTCAGCAAGCTGAGTTGCCCGGCATTGATCCCTCTACCCCGGAACCAGCGTCGCCCCTTGCTGGTATTCAGGGTTTCCTGCGTGACCGCGTGGACAGCAACGGCAATTAACCCCAATTCGCGCAACCGGGCGCGCGCCTGCCGCAATCCATCCGCCTCGATTACCCCACGCGTAATCTGCCCGGTGCTATCCAGTGCTTCGTAGCGAAAGGCGGCCATTTCTTAAGCAATCACTGTTAATATTATAGATTTAAATACAGCTATATTTCTATGAAATATATCGTTAAATTATTTAAAATACCCCATTAACCTAGCCTGCCTTATTGGGGAGTCCAGTTCGCGCGAATCGAGCGCGCCAAGCTAAAAATTTCTTCCAACTTTCCGGCATCGGCTTCGGCCAACGCCTCGTACAGCACCCCCAGCTCTTCCATGTAGCGCGCCAGTTCGTCCAACAGCGCATCGCGGTTGGCTATGCAGATGTCGCGCCACATTTCCGGACTGCTCGCGGCGATGCGGGTAAAGTCGCGGAAGCCGCTGGCTGCAAAAGACAACAACAAGTCCCGGTTTTCGCGCTGCGCCAGATCATGCACCAGTGCGTAAGACAGCAGGTGCGGCAAATGGCTGACTGCGGCGAACACCGCATCGTGCTGCTGCGGGGTCAGCTCGCTCACTGCCGCACCGCACAACTCCCACGCCTGCCGCACGCGCGCAACCGCATCCGGCGCATTTTCCGGCAGCGGGGTCAGCACCACTTTTTTGCCTTGATAAAGATCCGTGCGCGCTGCCGCCGCCCCGCTTTGTTCGGCACCCGCGATGGGGTGAGCCGGAACGAAACGGGCGAGATGTGCGCCCAAGTGCGCGCGGGCATATTCCACCACATCGCTTTTGGTGCTCCCGCCGTCGGTAACCAGCGTAAGCGCGCCGAGATGCGGCGCAATACGCACCATAAGATCGGCCATCTGTCCGACGGGTGTGGCGAGCAAGACCAGATCGGCATCGCCCAGCTCCACTGCCAGATCGGAGCCGATGCGGTTGATGATGCCCAGTTGCATGGCCTGTTGCAGCGTTGCCCCGCTGCGCCCGAAGCCGACCACCTCACCCACAACATCCGCCTCGCGCAGAGCCAGCGCGAACGAACCGCCGATCAGGCCGACGCCGAAGACGACGATTTTCTTGAATTGTGGTTGACTCATTGTTTACTAACCAGATTTATAAAATCTCTACTGTGTGCTACTAAAATAAAAATCAACTTCAACACCGCCGGGGGTAGCTCGGCAGCTAGTCACTTTCCCTGTCTTGCCAAGAAAAGTAACCAATAGAAATCGCCCCCGATTTGCCGCCCCCTACGGGGGTTCTCTGCGTTGTTCGACTGGTCAGATGGCTGCGGAACTCGCGCTACGCGCTCAGACAGTCCACACCGACATCCCCTGACCAGCCTGTGCTACTACAGGAGATGAAGAACGAAACCTAACACCTTAACATTGTAGAGAGGCACGTTGTGCCCTCCCTACCAGGCTAATTTAATTATTGATTTTTTTATCGTTCTTATCGTATTCAATTGCAAGTACCGGCTGATCTGACCTAGATAATTGTGTTACAGAAGACATCTTTTTATTCACCACGGCAACCAAATCTCGCAGTTCGGCCACCTTCTTCGCTTTTGGATTTTCTGCCTCACCTTCTTCAACAGGCTCTTCAGGTGGTTCAGCATGCACCTCAATCGTCGCACCTCTATCTATACGATCAGCGAGGTAGCGTAGCGCCTGTGATGTTTGATTTTTAAGTTCGTTTTTTCGTCCTTCATCCTTCTTCTTATAATACAGCTCAACAAGTTCATCAGCGATTTTACGTATTTCACTTTTTACCGCTGATTCAATGTGATCTTGCAAAGGTTTTAGTACCGCCTCTGGAAGATTGTTATTCTCAAGTTCCCTTTTAAGTTTCTTGATTTCTAAATTGCTCTTATAGAGAGCAACAATTTTTTCTACTGCATGTATCAGACTTGCCGCCAATATTGGCACCGCCTCAAGATAAATTTGCCATTCTGAAGCGCTGATTGTCTTAACCTCAATACCGCCAGATCCTTCCCCAACGACCTCTTGAAGAGTTTTCAGTACAAAATTTACTTCATGAAATTCGTGCTCAAGTGATTCAATATCACTCCCCACTCACTAGTGTCCGGTTAAATTGGGTATCGACAACGTAAAGCCAAGTATTGGCGCGGGT
>VIKH01000080.1:0-4309 GCA_008080515.1 Gallionellaceae bacterium
GTTTGTGCAGCCGTGGGAAATATTCGGGAAGGGAGAAGAGGGAAGGGAGAAAGGTAAAACCGGCGCGCCGCTTTTGACGTTACCCTTGAGCGCCGAAGGCGCGATCCCTTCTCCCTTCAACCCTTCCCGGACTTACGGCAAGCCCTCCCGCATCGCCACTCCTTTGCAGATCATGCTCGAAGGCCCCATCGGCGGCGCGGCGTTCAACAACGAGTTCGGGCGCCCCAATCTGGCGGGCTATTTCCGCACCTACGAGGAGCGGGTCAACGGTGAGATGCGCGGCTATCACAAGCCGATCATGCTGGCGGGCGGCGTCGGCAATATCCGGGCGGAACACACGCACAAACACCCGCTGCCGGAAGGCGCGCTGCTGATCCAGTTGGGTGGCCCCGGCATGCTGATCGGCCTGGGCGGCGGCGCGGCATCCAGCATGGACACCGGCGCCAACGCGGAAAATCTGGATTTCGATTCGGTGCAGCGCGGCAACCCCGAGATGCAGCGCCGCGCGCAGGAGGTGATAGACCGCTGCTGGCAGATGGGCGATAACAACCCCATCCTTTCCATCCACGATGTCGGCGCGGGCGGTATTTCCAACGCGCTGCCGGAACTGGTGCATGGCGGCGGGCGCGGCGCGCGCTTCGAGTTGCGCGCGGCGCCGTCCGAAGAGCGCGGCATGTCGCCGATGCAGATCTGGAGCAACGAGGCGCAGGAGCGCTACGTGCTGGCGGTCGCGCCGGAACGCCTGGCGGAATTCGGACGGCTGTGCGAGCGCGAACGCTGCCCGTTCGCGGTGCTGGGGCGGACGATAGCCGATGACCGGCTGGTGGTTCACGACCAGGAGTTCAACAACAACGCGGTGGATATGCCGCTGTCGGTGCTGCTCGGCAAGCCGCCGAAAATGACGCGCACGGCGCAGCGCGAGGCGGTGCGCCTGCCCGCGTTCGATACCGGCAAAATAGATTTGCGCGACGCGATCGCCCGCGTGCTGAGCTTGCCCGCCGTCGCCGACAAAACTTTTCTCATCAGCATCGGCGACCGCACCGTGGGCGGCCTGACCGCACGCGACCAGATGGTGGGGCCGTGGCAGGTGCCGGTGGCGGATGTCGCGGTCACGCTGCTGGGTTTTAACACCTTGCGCGGCGAAGCGTTTGCCATCGGCGAGCGCACCCCGCTGGCACTGCTGGATGCGCCCGCGTCGGGGCGTATGGCGGTGGGCGAGGCGCTCACCAACATCGCCGCCGCGCGCATCGAAAAAATCGGTGACATCAAACTTTCCGCCAACTGGATGGCGGCTGCCGGGCATCACGGCGAAGATGCCGCGCTGTTCGACACGGTGCGCGCGGTGGGCATGGAATTGTGCCCGCAACTGGGCATCAGTATTCCGGTGGGCAAGGATTCGATGTCGATGCGCACGGCATGGGAAGAAGCAGGGGAAAAGAAAGCTGTCACCGCCCCTCTCTCACTCATCGTCTCCGCTTTTGCACCGTGCGCGGATGCGCGCGGGACGCTCACCCCACAACTGGTCGCCGATCTGGATACCGCGCTGCTGCTGATAGATTTGGGCGATGGCCAAAACCGCATGGGCGGTTCGGCGCTGGCCCAAGTATACAAACAGACCGGCGATGTCGCGCCGGATGTGGACGATGCGGGCAAGCTCAAGGCGTTTTTCGAACTGGTGCAGCGCCTGAACGCGAGCGGTATGCTGCTGGCCTACCACGACCGCTCGGATGGCGGCTTGTTTGTTACGCTGTGTGAAATGTCTTTCGCTTCGCACATCGGGCTGGACATTATTCTCGACAAGTTGGGGGACGACCCGATCAGCGCCCTGTTCGGCGAAGAGCTGGGCGCGGTGATCCAGGTGCGCTGCAGCGATCTGGTTGAGGTGATGGCGCAGTGCCGTGCGGCAGGGCTGGCAACGCACCGGGTGGCTGTGCCCGCCACGCACGGCAGGATAACCATCGGGCATCATGGCGCAAAACTGTTTGATGAAAACGCGATCATGCTGCAACGCATCTGGTCGGCCACCACCTGCCAGATGCAGAAGCTGCGCGACAACCCAGACTGCGCGCAGCAGGAATATGACCGCATTCTGGATGCCGCCGATCCGGGGCTGCACGTAAAGCTGACCTATGATGTGAATGAAAATGTATTTTCCGTTCGCCCTGAGCCTGCGGAAGGGTCGCCGCTTAACGGCGGGGCACCCACCGGCGTACCCCTTGCGGGTGCTGTCGAAGGACAAGCCAATGCCGTTCATCCTTCGACAGGCTCAGGACGAACGGCTGTGTTGTTGTCACGTCCCAAAATCGCCATCCTGCGTGAGCAGGGCGTCAACGGCCAGGTCGAGATGGCCGCCGCCTTCGACCGGGCTGGCTTCGCGGCGGTGGACGTGCATATGAGCGACATCATCGCCGGCCGCGTGAGATTGGCGGATTTCAAGGGGCTTGCCGCCTGCGGCGGATTTTCTTACGGCGACGTGCTCGGTGCGGGCGAGGGCTGGGCCAAGTCCATATTGTTTAACCCGCGCGCGCGCGAAGAATTTGCGGCGTTTTTCCAGCGCAACGACACTTTTGCTTTAGGGGTGTGCAACGGCTGCCAGATGATGAGCAACCTGCACGACATCATTCCCGGTGCCGGGCATTGGGCGCACTTCGCGCGCAACCGGTCGGAACAGTTCGAGGCGCGCTTCGTGATGGTCGAGGTGCAGAAGTCGCCATCCCTCTTTTTCGATGGCATGGCGGGTAGCCGCATGCCCATCGTGGTGTCGCACGGCGAAGGCTACGCCGATTTTGGTTTCGGCATCACGCCCGCTAGCGGCCATGAGTTTTCTCCGAAACTCCGTTTGGGCAGCGCGAAGAAGCTGAAAGCCGCGCAACCGCTGGTCACACTGCGCTACGTGGACAACTCCGGCAAGCCCACCGAAACCTACCCGTTCAACCCCAACGGCTCGCCGCAAGGCATCACCGGCCTGACCACGCCGGACGGGCGCTTCAGCATCATGATGCCGCACCCCGAGCGGGTGTTCCGTGCCGTGCAGAATTCTTGGTATCCGCGCGAATGGAAAGAGGATGGCGCGTGGCTGCGCATGTTCCGGAATGCGCGGAAGTGGGTGGAGTAACCGGCTGATTTGTAATAACGACCCATTCGCACAGAGATTCGGAGTGCGATCCATGGGAGTGCCCTTAATTCATTTTTTGTCTCTTGGCAAACATTCGTTCGGGTTGGCGACAAACAGCCAAGCAACGATGACGAACCCGGGAACAGCCAAAAACCACGCGGGATTGCCGGAGAGGTATTGGCCGACGAAACCCACGCCGCACCCTGCAATAATGCACAGGCCGAGCAGCAATGCGCGATGAAGCGAGCTGGTTCCAGGCTCGGAAGGGGTGCTATTCAACATGAGCGGCCAACTTGGAGTGCAGAGATGCGGCGTTTTTGACGCGGCATGCGCGCCGTTCGGCAACCACGCGCCAGGCGAATCCAACTCTTGATACCGCTTTCATTTGCCCTTTCGCCCAATGTGCCGAACAGTTTGAAATTACTACAAGGGATCCATCTTACAGCGCACGGCGCTTGCCTGCTTTCATCTTGCAGTCCTGGCTGGCTTGGCAACGGCTTGAACGTGGTGCCATGAGTCTGCTGCTTTGGACGTCACGCGCTTGTTGAGCTTTTGGGCCGAATTCTCTTAACCGACAAGCGGCGGATTGCCCCCGCTATTTTGTTATAATGCGCGTCCTGATAAAACTACCAGCCATCCGATCAAGCCATTAAAAAAGTTGCATGGCCATTTGGCCAAGCCACCCAATGCGGTGGCGCAAGCAACGATTACTTGGTCGCTGGTTATGCCGAGGACGTTCACCATGCGTATCACCCAGAAGGCGCTGACTTTCGACGATGTCCTGCTGGTTCCGGCACATTCCAATGTGCTGCCGCGCGATGTCAGCCTGCGCACCCAGCTTACCCGCAACATCTTCCTCAATATCCCCCTGCTGTCCGCCGCGATGGACACCGTTACCGAAGCGCGCCTGGCAATTGCGCTGGCGCAGGAAGGCGGCATCGGCATCGTGCACAAGAACATGAGCCCCAAGGCGCAGGCGCAGGAAGTGTCCAAGGTCAAGCGCTTCGAGAGCGGAGTGGTGAAAGACCCCATCACTGTCACGCCGGAAATGACGGTTCGCGACGTGTTGAATCTTACCAGCCGACACAAGATTTCCGGCTTGCCGGTGGTACAGGGCAGGGAAGTGGTCGGCATCGTCACCAACCGCGATTTGCGCTTCGAGAACAACCTGGACCAGCCCATCCGCAACATCAT
>VIKH01000080.1:4327-10900 GCA_008080515.1 Gallionellaceae bacterium
CAGGGAAAACGCCAGCCTCGAAGAGGCGCGCGGGCTGATGCACCGCCACCGCATCGAGCGGGTGCTGGTGGTGAACGAAGCATTCGAGCTGCGCGGACTGATGACGGTGAAGGACATCCTCAAATCCAGCGCGCACCCGCAGGCGTGCAAGGACGAGCTTGGGCGCCTGCGCGTGGGCGCGGCGATCGGCGTGGGTGCGGGAACGGAAGAGCGTGCTTCGCTGCTGGTGGAGGCGGGCGCGGACGTACTGATCGTGGATACCGCGCACGGCCATTCGCAGGGCGTGCTGGATCGCGTCAAATGGGTGAAGCAGAATTTTCCAAAGGTGGATGTGATCGGCGGCAATATCGCCACCGGAGCGGCGGCCAGGGCGCTGCTGGATCATGGCGCGGACGGCGTCAAGGTAGGCATCGGCCCCGGTTCGATCTGCACCACGCGCATCGTCGCCGGGGTGGGTGTGCCGCAGATTTCCGCCATCCAGAATGTGGCCGAGGCGTTGCGCGGCAGCGGCGTGCCGCTGGTCGCCGACGGCGGCGTGCGCTTTTCCGGCGACATCGCCAAGGCGGTGGCGGCGGGCGCGCATGCGGTGATGCTGGGCGGCCTGTTTGCCGGCACGGAGGAAGCACCCGGCGAAGTGGAGCTGTTCCAGGGGCGCACTTACAAATCGTATCGTGGCATGGGCAGCCTGGGAGCGATGCAGGAGGGTTCCAGTGACCGCTACTTCCAGGACAATGAGATCGGCAACGAGAACAAGCTGGTGCCGGAAGGTGTGGAAGGGCGCGTGCCGTACAAGGGCAGCGCGCTGGCGGTGATCCACCAGCTCATGGGCGGGCTGCGCGCCAGCATGGGCTACCTCGGTTGCCCGGATATTCCCACCGTACACGGCAAGGCGGAATTCGTGCAGATCACCGCCGCCGGTATCCGCGAATCGCACGTGCATGACGTGCAGATCACCAAGGAAGCGCCTAACTATCACATTGACTAATTTGGGAAGGGAGAAGGGGGAAGAGGGAAGGGCAACCGCCGTGCCACTCTTCCCCCTTCGCTCTTCTCCCTTCACGGTTATTGACATGCATAAAAAAATCCTCATCCTCGATTTCGGCTCCCAATACACCCAGCTCATTGCACGCCGCGTCCGAGAAGCCAACGTTTACTGCGAGCTGCACCCGTGGGACATGCCCGAAGCCGAGATTCGCGCCTTCAATCCGGCAGGCATCATCCTTTCCGGCGGGCCGAACTCGGTGTATGAAAAAGAAACGCCCAAAGCGCCGCAGCTTGTTTTTGAATTGGACGTGCCGGTGTTGGGTATCTGCTACGGCATGCAGACCATGGCGGCGCAGTTGGGCGGCGCGGTAGAGAGCGGCAAGGTGCGCGAGTTCGGCTACGCGGAAGTCCGCGCGCGCGGCCATTCTAGGCTGTTCGATGGCATTCAGGACAAGGCCAATGCGCAAGGTCACAGCCTTCTGGATGTGTGGATGAGCCACGGAGACAAGGTGGTCACGCTGCCGCCCGGCTTCTCGGCCATCGCTTCCAACGAGGCGACACCCATCGCCGGCATGGCCGATGAGGCGCGACGTTTTTATGCGGTGCAATTCCACCCCGAAGTGACGCATACCCCCCAGGGCAAGGCGATGCTGGGCAGGTTTGTGCATGACATCTGCGGCTGCGGGCAGGACTGGAACATGCCGGATTACATCGCCGAAGCGGTGGAAAAAATCCGCGCCCAGGTCGGGCGCGAAGAGGTCATCCTCGGGCTTTCCGGCGGGGTGGATTCCTCGGTGGCGGCGGCGCTGCTGCACCGCGCCATCGGCGACCAACTGACCTGCGTGTTCGTGGACAACGGTCTGCTGCGGCTCAACGAAGCCGAGCAGGTGATGCAGACCTTCGCCGACAACATGCACATCAAGGTGGTGCACGTGGATGCGAGCGCGGAATTCATGCGGCATCTGGCAGGCGTCACCGACCCGGAGCAGAAACGCAAGATCATCGGCCGCGAATTTGTCGAGGTGTTCCAGCGCGAGGCGGGCAGGCTACCGCAGGCCAAATGGCTGGCGCAGGGTACCATCTACCCGGACGTGATCGAATCTGCCGGGGCCAAGACCAAAAAGGCGCACGCCATCAAGTCGCACCATAACGTCGGCGGCCTGCCGGAAACGCTGCACCTGAAATTGCTGGAGCCGCTGCGCGAGCTGTTCAAGGACGAAGTGCGCGAGCTGGGTATCGCGTTGGGGTTGCCGCACGACATGGTGTACCGCCACCCGTTTCCGGGGCCAGGCCTGGGCGTGCGCATCCTTGGCGAAGTGAAGAAAGAGTATGCCGATCTGCTGCGCCGCGCCGATGCGATCTTCATCGAAGAGCTGCGCGCGACCCGCTATGAACCCTCTCACTTTGGGAGAGGGCGGGATGAGGGAAGCGCCTCAATCGGTGCGGCCTCCCTTTTCGGGGGGGCGGAAAAAACTTGGTACGACTTCACCAGCCAGGCTTTTGCCGTGTTCCTGCCAGTCAAGTCGGTGGGCGTGATGGGCGATGGTCGCACCTACGAATACGTGGTGGCGCTGCGCGCGGTGCAGACGCAGGACTTCATGACCGCGCACTGGGCGGAGCTGCCTTATGCGCTGCTGGGCAAGGTTTCCAACCGCATCATCAACGAAGTGCGCGGCATCAACCGCGTGGTGTACGACATCTCCGGCAAGCCGCCCGCGACGATCGAGTGGGAGTAGGGCTGCTCTGTAATTGATTGTTATTAAACGATAAATATATCGCTCATTGATATTTTATTCCGAATTATCAATGAGCTAAAAATGCGCTGCGGCTCCAGTAAATGTGTTGTTTGTTGCCTAGCATACCCCTTGATGATGGTATTTTTGATGGTATCAAAATGCTTATCATTTTCCATTCTGTCCGATACCATCAACGCCGTTTCTAAGGCTGATGGTATCAAGCGGCGCTGGCTTGGGAAGCTGCGATAGCGGCGAAAAAGATTTATTTATTTGATGTGAACGGCTGGGTTATGTGTGAAATTCAACGCTCGTTTATCAAATGAGCGGCGTTGGGCAAACATCCTTAGCGCAGAGCTCATTTTTTCAAGCAATGGACTTGAATTTGTTTGGATTATTTGCCATAGTTAGCGCATGGCTTTAACTAAATCAAATAATTCAATACAGCGACTGCTTGATGCACTGCCGCGTGGCGAGCCCGTGGAAACCGCTACCTTGGCTAAGCACGAGGTCTCCCCGCAATTGGCCTCCTACCTCGCCAAGAGCGGATGGCTACAGCATCTATCGCGCGGGGTGTATTTGCTTGTCGGCGATCAGCCGAGCCGGGACGGATGTTTGTCGTATCTGGCAAGGCGCACCCCTGGCTTGCATGTCGGAGGCAAGACGGCGCTCGCCTGGCGGGGCGTCCGGCATAATCTGTCTGTTCGTGACCAAATCGAGCTATGGGGCGATCAGTCCGTGCGTATTCCCTCATGGCTGACGGCGCACTATCCCTGCCGCTACCAGACCACCCAACTGTTCGATGCCGGACTGCCCGCCGATTTTGGAATACAGCCGCTACCAGAAACCCCGAATGGCCCTCCGGTATCCGTTCCCGAACGCGCGCTGCTGGAGATGCTGTGCAATGTTGGCAAGCATCAATCGGTGGAAGAAGCTAGGCATCTGGCCGAGAACCTGCGCAATCCCCGCCCTGACGTACTCGACACTCTGCTCACCCACTGCACCCGCATCAAGGTAGTCCGGCTGGCGCGCCAATTCGCCGATGAACTTGAGCTGCCTTGGGCGAAGATCGTCCACCCGCATAGCCAGCGCATGGGCAGCGAGCGCCGCTGGACGCTGCGCACCCGCAGCGGTGAGCTCTTGAGCCTGAAAAAATAATGGATCGCCAATACGTTGATACGGTGCGTCTGCTGCTTGCCGTCGCGCCGGTGATTTTTGAATCGCCATATTTTGCGCTCAAGGGCGGCACCGCCCTCAACCTTTTCGTGCAGGATATGCCGCGCCTGTCGGTGGATATAGATGTCGTTTTCACCGATCATGTCATGGAGCGAGAACAAGTTCTCAAAACCATTGGCGAAGAGTTGCTGACAGCCAAGGCACGGCTGGAATACATGGGCTATTCGGCTACTCTTCACAAGACGCAAAAAGGCGATGAAGCCAAGTTACTGGTGGACAATCAGGCCAGCCAGGTAAAAGTCGAAGTGAATTTTGTCTTCCGGGGCACGTTGTTGCCCGTGATGCATCGCGCCTTGGTGAGTTCGGCTTGCGACCTGTTCACTACGGCGATGGAATTGCCCGCCCTCGCCATCCCCGAACTCTACGGCAGCAAGCTGGTCGCAGCACTGGATCGCCAGCACCCGCGCGACTGGTTTGATGTGGCCGCCATGATGGATCGTTTTGGCCTCGAAGCAGAAATGGTCGATTGTTTCGTTGCTTATCTTGCCGGTCACAATCGCCCGGTTCATGAGGTGCTGTTCTCAAACGATCTGTTGCTGGAGGAAATCTACAACACGGATTTCGTCGGCATGACCGCAACCGAAATTCCGTTGCAGCACTTGATCGAAACACGGCGGCACATTCGCCAGGAACTGCCCAAGATGCTCACCGATACTCACCGGCGCTTCCTGCTCTCGTTTGTGCGCGCCGAACCCGATTGGACGTTGATGCCATTCGACCATCTCAAGGACTTGCCAGCGATTCGCTGGAAACTGCTCAATCTGGAAAAGCTGCGCACGGCAAACAAATCCCGATTCGAATTGCAGGCCAATGAACTCATAGACCGATTCAATCGCAGTTTAACGTAAACTCGCGTAGCGATTCGTTTGCCTCCTCGCCCGCTTGCGGGAGAGGATTGAGGAGAGGGAACGGATATGGCGAGTTTCATAAATTAGGGGGTAGCTACTCGCCATGTCCGTCAGGTTGAGAACTTTCGATCAACAACTTGCCGATAAACAGCATGAGTGCGCTCAGCTCCATGCAGAGAATGCCCGCCTGATCGCCTTGCTGGAAAAACACGGCATCTCGCATTTAGCCGAACTTTCCATACCGGTGCCACCTGCAATGCCAGCCAGGTCGAATTTGAACCTGAGCACCGAAGAAAAGATAGCCCTGTTCCGGCGGCTGTTCCGTGGCCGCACCGATGTTTACCCGGTACGCTGGGTTAACAAGGATGGCACACGATCTGGCTATACACCTGCCTGCGGCAATGAATGGAAAGTCGGCCTCTGCGACAAGAAGCGGGTGAAATGCAGCGATTGCGGAAACCGCTTGCTGCTGCCGCTCGATGGCCGCGTCATTTACGATCATCTTACCGGGGAACATGTGGTTGGCGTTTATCCCTTGCTTACCGATGATACCTGCCATTTCCTCTCCGTCGATTTTGACGAAGCCGACTGGCGCGACGATGTCAAAGCCTTTGCCGTTTCGTGCCGCGAGCTCGGAGTGCCTGTCGCCATCGAAATCTCCCGCTCCGGCGCAGGAGCTCATGCCTGGATTTTCTTTTCCTCCGCCGTGCCTGCACGGGATGCGCGCCGCCTCGGCTCCGCCATCATCAGCCACACTTGCGCCCGCACCCGGCAACTGAAACTCGAATCGTATGACCGGCTGTTCCCCAACCAGGACACTATGCCCAAGGGCGGTTTCGGCAACTTGATTGCGCTGCCGCTCCAGAAGGAGGCCCGCGAAAAGGGGTTCAGCATATTTGTGGACGAAGCTCTCCAACCGCATCCCGACCAGTGGGCATTTTTGGCATCGGTCAGCCCCATGTCTTTGGCAGACCTGGAATCTGCCATACAAAATGCAACGGGCGGCGGTCATCCGCTGGATGTCTCGTTCATCGCCGAAGAGGATGAGCGCGAGCCGTGGAAACGGCAGGCGCTGCCGAAAAAGATTGCCGGGCCACTGCCAGACAAACTTACCGCCGTGCTCGCCAACCAGCTTTACTTCGAGAAAAATCAACTGCCGCAGTCGTTGATGAATCGTCTGATCCGGCTCGCTGCATTTCAGAACCCGGAGTTTTATAAAGCACAAGCCATGCGCTTCCCGGTTTGGGACAAGCCCCGCATCATCGGTTGTGCCGAAAATTATCCTCAGCACATTGCCTTGCCCCGAGGCTGTCTGGACGCAGCGACCAAGCTGCTCGACGAGAACGGTGTCGCGCTCGAACTTGCCGATGAGCGTTTTTTCGGAGAGCCGCTATCGCCGCAATTTACCGGCCAGCTTCGCCCCGACCAGGAGAAGGCGGTCAAAGCCATGATGGCTCACGATGTCGGCATACTCTGCGCACCTACTGCCTTCGGCAAGACCGTGACTGCTGCCGCGCTCATTGCCAGGCGTGGCGTCAACACGCTGATCCTTGTTCATCGCACCGAACTGCTCAAACAGTGGCAGGAGCGGCTTCGAACCTTCCTGAACCTGGAGAAGAGTGACCTCGGCGCCATTGGCGCGGGCAAGCGCAAGCCTTCGAACAAGATTGATATTGCCGTCATGCAATCCCTCACCCGCAAGGGCGAAATCAGCGACCTGATCGAGCAATACGGCCACATCGTGGTGGATGAATGCCATCACCTCTCCGCCG
>VIKH01000080.1:10913-19303 GCA_008080515.1 Gallionellaceae bacterium
ATTACGGCGAGCCAAGGCGCGCTATGTACTCGGCCTTACCGCGACGCCGATCCGCCGCGATGGACAGCATCCAATCATCTTCATGCAGTGCGGCCCCATCCGTCATGAGGCCAGTCGTCCGGAAAGTGCGCCACGCGCACTGTCGGTGATTCCCCGGCTTCTGGCAACACCGCTGAGCAGCGATCCGGTCATGGGTATTCAGGATGTGTTCAGGCAGCTTGCCGACAACGTCGAGCGCAGCCAGCGAATTGTCGAAGACGTGCTCCATGCCTATCGCGCTGGCCGCAGCATCATCGTGCTGACCGAACGCACCGAGCATCTGGATAAGTTGGAGATGGCGCTTACCGGTCAGATAGAAAACCTGTTCGTCCTGCATGGCCGCATGCCCCGCAAGCAGCGCGCCGTATTGCTGGAAGCGCTGGAGGCCCTGCCCATCGATGCTCCGCGCATATTGCTCGCCACCGGTCGGCTGGTCGGCGAAGGTTTCGATCACCCGCCCCTCGATACCTTGATGCTGGCGATGCCGGTTTCGTGGAAAGGCACCTTGCAGCAATATGCCGGACGCCTGCACCGCGAACACGCCAGCAAATCGGATGTGCTGATCTATGATTACGTTGATACCGGCAACCCGGCACTGGAGCGCATGTGGGAAAAACGCCAGCGCGGTTACAGGGCCATGGGTTATCAAATCAATTCAGTCCAAGAGAATATTTCCTGAAAGGGGATCTCAAGCATGAAAGACAAGCGCAATACTACCAAGCCAACCAAGGCTCCTAAACTCTCCCGCACCCATGCCCCCGATGGTCTTGCGCCCATAGACTGGCAGCGCGCGTTGCGGCGGCAGTTCGGGCGTGAGCAATCGTTTGATCTGGAGAGTCTGGGAACCGAACCATTCTTCTCGGATTTTCGCGTCAGCAATCCGCAGTCGAAGTCCAGCTATCGCGTGGCGATACGCGGCCTGAATACGGGCGACAACTTTTGCGAGTGCCCGGATTACGCCACCAACGAGCTGGGCACCTGCAAGCACATCGAATTTACGCTGGCACAACTGGAGAAAAAACGCGGCGCGAAAGCAGCCTTTGTGCGTGGTTATCATCCACCATTTTCCGAACTCTATTTGCGCAACGACGGCGGACGAACCATCCATTTCCGCGCCGGGACAGATTGCCCTGCGGCGCTAAGCAAAGCTGCCGCGCGCTTGTTCGATGCATCGCGCGGCTGGATTTTGCCCGTGAACCGTTTCGGCGAACTGGAGCACTTCATCGCGGCGGCGGCGAAGAGCGGCCACGAGTTGCACGCCTACGACGACGCGCTAGATTTTGTCGCCGGGCAGCGCGATGCGGAGCGTCGTGCCGCAGCATTGGATGGCATGTTCCCACGCGGCGCGGAAGACGCATCGCTGAAGAAGCTGCTCAAGGCGAAACTCTATCCCTACCAGGCAAAAGGTGCGCTGTTCGTGGTGCGTGCCGGGCGCGCGCTGATCGGCGACGAGATGGGGCTGGGCAAGACCATCCAGGCCATCGCGGCGGCGGAGATTCTGGCGCGGCATTTTGGCGTGTCCAGGGTGCTGGTGATTTGCCCGACCTCGCTCAAGTACCAGTGGCAGAGCGAGATTGCGCGCTTCGCCGGGCGCGAGTCGCGGGTGTTGTCCGGCGGCAGGACGCAACGCCAGAAAGAGTTTGCGCTGGACGACTTTTGCAAGATCACCAACTACGAGAAGCTCAAGTCCGATCTGGATTTGATCGCGGATTGGGCGCCGGAACTGGTGATCGTGGACGAGGCGCAGCGGGTGAAAAATTGGAACACCATCGCGGCCAAGGCGCTCAAGCGCATCGACAGCCCTTACGCCATCGTGCTGACCGGCGCGCCGCTGGAGAACAAGCTGGAGGAACTGATTTCCATCGTGCAGTTCGTCGACCAGCACCGTCTCGGTCCGACTTGGAAGTTGCTGCACGAGCATCAGGTCAAGGATGAAGCGGGGAGGGTGACAGGCTATACCGGGCTGGAGAAAATTGGCGAGACGTTAGCGCCCATCATGGTTCGCAGGCGCAAGTCCGAGGTGCTGCTGCAATTGCCGGAACGCACCGACCAGAACCTGCTGGTGCCGATGACCGAGATGCAGATGATCCATCACGAAGAAAACGCCCAAGTCGTGACGCGCATCGTGCAGCGTTGGCGCAAGACGAAATACCTGTCGGACACCGATCAGCGGCGGCTCACCTGCGCCTTGCAGAACATGCGCATGTCCTGCAACAGCACGTATCTGCTCGATCAGGAGAGCGACCACGGTGTCAAGGCCGACGAGTTGGCGGCGTTGCTGGACGGCCTGTTCGCGCAGCCGGAGAGTAAGGCGGTGGTGTTCAGCCAGTGGACGCGAACGCACGACATTATCATCCGCAGGTTGGAGGCGCGCGGCATCGGCTACGTCAGCTTTCACGGCGGCGTACCGTCGGAAAAACGTCCGGCGCTGATCGAGCGCTTTCGCGATGACCCGCACTGCCGCGTGTTCCTTTCCACCGACGCGGGCAGCACGGGACTCAACCTGCAACACGCCTCCACGCTGGTGAATATGGACTTGCCGTGGAACCCCGCCATCCTCGAACAGCGCATCGCGCGCATCCACCGCATGGGGCAGAAACGTCCGGTGCAGATCGTCAATTTTGTGTCCAAAGGAACGATAGAAGAGGGCATGCTTTCGGTGCTGGCATTCAAACGCTCGCTTGCCGAGGGCATTCTCGACGGCGGCACCGGCGAGATTTCACTGGGTGGTTCGCGTCTCAACCGCTTCATGAAGGATGTGGAAAATGTTACCGGACAGATGGGCGAGGGCGAGACCGTCAGTCCGGCGGAAGAAACGGGTAATGTGGCTGCCGCGTCCGGGGCGGAGCAGACGGAGGCAATGAATGCAAAAGACAATGCCGATGACGGCGCAGATGCACAGAAAGCCGATGGATCCACATCAAGTCAGGCCGGCACAGATCCCTGGGGTGCGCTGTTGCAGGTCGGCGCGCAGTTGGTTTCAGCGCTGGCAGCGGGCGGCGATGGCGCGACCTCGTCACACCCGTGGATCGAACACGATCCGGCGACCGGCAGCCGCAGCCTCAAAGTACCTTTGCCTCCGCCGGAAACGGCGAGAAAGATTGCCGATGCGCTTTCGGTGTTGGCGGATGCTTTGCGGGGGCGATAACACGGTCCATTTCTGAACTAAATCATGTCGAGTTCTGCATACGAGTGGGGAAAGTTTCATGAAGTATCATTGCTACCCGAATAGCCTATTGAAGCATTTCTTGTTGATGGTATAAATGATGGCATCATGCTTTTTTGCTGCTTAAAACAATAATTGAAACAATATGATGCAATGTCTATTGATGATTGGATGGGAGTAACGGGGGCTATCGGTGTCTATCGACTACTATCGGAAAATCAATCAGCTATAGCCATTGAGGTTGTGTCAGAGTTCAAGATGTTTTGGACAGCAGTGTCTTCAGACAGAACCTGCGATGTATCTTTTGTCAGCGATATCCCGATGGCGAAGGTGCCCAAGTATCTAAACCAGCCATTAACCAATAACAAAAGGCTGCTTACGGGAGACGTCGGTCTGAATTTATGAGGCTGATGAACTGATACGACTACGGATAGAGAGTGTTACACACTGTCACAATTTGATACAACACTGAAATCCCTGTGCAACGTTCATCTTTCATTATGGCCACATCAGGAACGCGACCTGATCTAGGCAACATAATCTAATTTAGCTAACAGGAGTACATGATGAACAGCAGAAACTTTTTTTATAATGCCGCACTGATTCTTGGCCTGGCCACCACAGGAATAAGTTTTGCGGATGAAGTTACTACGGTAGACCCTTCCAGCATGACCCAGCAGGAGCGTGAAGCCTATCGCACCGAAAGGCAGGCCAGCATGACCCCCGAGCAGCGCGCCGAAAAGCAGGCATCCCATAGCCAGGGCGGCAGTGCCCAAGGACAAGGCACAATGGCCCGCGACGGTTCCGGGTCGGGTAGGCAATATGGGCGTAGCGGCGGCACAGGCGGCGGGCAGGGCAACGGCATGGGCGGTGGTCGTGGTCGGGGCGGACGCTGATAAATAACCTTGATGTGGAGACCACGCTTGGTGGCATGAGCGTGTTCTCCATGGTCAAACTTATAGATATTATAGTCTGTATGGAGGAAGTAAAAGGTAGGATTCAACATGTGTACAGACTTTACTTTTCCCCGTGTTATTAACGCATATACTGACAGATGATAAGCCGTGCAATGAGTACACCAACATTCGCCAAGACACTTGAGCATCCTTACTACGCCGTGATCTTTTCATCACAACGCACCGAGGGTGATAACGGTTACGCCAAGATGGCGGAAAGAATGGTGGAGCTTGCGGCCTGTCAACCGGGGTTTCTCGGTGTCGAAAGCTCTCGGGATGCTGATGGTTTCGGCATCACAGTATCCTACTGGGCTTCCGTCGAAGCTATCGCAAACTGGAAAGCTAATTTTGAGCACCTCGCCGCTCAAGAAATTGGAAAGCGAGCGTGGTATGAGCACTACGAGATCAGAGTTGCTAAAGTTGAACGTGCTTATGGAAAGTGACTTGCCTGGTGGAGCACTCTTGAGTAACACCGTGCTGTGGAACGATCGGGAGATTAGGTGTAGTGGGGTTTAGACTCGATAAAGTTGTGCCATGGGGACGCTCCTTCGAGGAATATGTTGCCATGTTCAATCTTACAAAGGAGGATTTGGGGCGCCGTATTCTTGGCTGCGGTGATGGCCCTGCTGCATTCAATGCCACGCTAACCAAATGCGGGGGGCGTATCGTTTCGGTCGATCCGATCTATTCTTTTGATACTTCGCAAATCAGAAGCCGCATAGCAGGAACATATGAAACCGTGATGGCCCAGATGCACAAGAACCAAGACGACTATGTTTGGAAAGACATTCCCTCAGTCGAGCATCTAGGCAAAATTCGCATGTCCGCGATGGAAGATTTTCTCGCTGACTTCGGCACAGGAAAACAAGATGGCCGGTACGTCACAGGCGAATTGCCATCTTTGCCTTTCGAAAGCGGGCAGTTCGACATTGCTTTGTCTTCTCACTTCTTGTTCCTGTACAGCGCACACTTGTCGGCAGAGTTCCATATCCAGGCAATCCAAGAAATGTTACGTGTCGCGCGCGAAGTCAGGATATTCCCCCTGCTTGCTCTCGATGGCGCTTCCTCACCATATTTCAATGCAGTGAAAGAATATTTCTCAACAATGCGGTTCAGTGTAGACACTATGCGCGTAGCTTATGAGTTTCAGCGAGGTGGCAATGAAATGCTGATTATCAAGCCTGTCTAACATGGCGGTCGCAGTTGACCGACGAGCGATCACAGCTTCGCGGCTACGCCCCGCTTGCTCCACCTTCACCCTTCGGGTACGGTGTCGCCAGCAGCGTATGAAAATCAGTTGGCTTAATCAGGCGTCAATTAAATCGGGGGAATTCCTATCCAAAAGCTGGCTTCGCCACCTTCCGGCCATTCCCTCAATTCCAACGTTAGGCGAATAAAATCATGGGAACCGTGCCATACAAAGAAATCTTGAGCGCCATTGCCATTGCGCTCACTTTTGCGGCATTCGTTCCCTATATCCGCGCAATCGTTACCGGCACAACCAGGCCCCATGTTTTTTCTTGGGTCATTTGGGGCGCAACCACTTTCGTGGTTTTTCTTGCACAGCTCGAAGGTAAAGGTGGTGTGGGTGCGTGGCCCATCGGGGTTTCGGGAAGCATCACGCTGTTTGTTGCATTTTTGGCTTACGTAAAGCGTGCTGATATTACAATCACAAAAACAGATTGGTTGTTTTTCGCCTCAGCACTGTCTTCTTTGCCGCTTTGGTACCTCACGTCTGACCCATTGTGGGCTGTTGTCATTCTTACGACCGTCGATGTTCTTGGGTTCGGGCCAACGATCAGGAAGGTCTATAGTTTCCCGCATTCCGAGTCTTTGCTGTTCTTCGCTCTGTTCGCCGCCCGAAATCTCATCGTCATTGTGGCGCTTGAGACTCACTCGGTAACAACAGTTTTGTTTCCTGCGGTTATTGCGGCGGCTTGTATGCTGCTAATGGCAATGGCAATGTATCGAAGGCGAGTGGTAGCAATATGAGGCCACAAAGCAGAAAATCGCCTAACATGGCGTTCGAGAGGGACGCGCCCCTCAACTTTACGTTGGGCACTTTGTAGAACACCGTTGCAATGAAGGAGATTGAATTGAAGAGGGTTGCGATCTTTGGCAATGCTGGCGGGGGCAAGTCCACGCTCGCCAGGCGACTAACTGGGATCACTGGCCTGCCATTGCATTCGCTGGACCTGATCAAGTACAGAGTCGGCGGTGCCGAGGTACCGCATCCCGAGTATCTGGAGGCCCACGCTAAGATTTTGAGTGGCGAGAGTTGGATTATTGATGGCTTCGGCTGCGTAGCGTCTGCGTGGGAGCGATTCGAAGCTGCTGACACGCTGGTTTATATTGATCTTCCTCTTTATGTCCATTACATCTGGGTCACGAAGCGCCTGATCAAAGGCATCTTCGTTGCACCAGAAGGCTGGCCTAAGCACAGCCCAATTTGGAGGGGCAGCTTAAATAGCTATCGGGTGCTTCGGTTATGCCACCATCGTCTGACACCCAAGTATCGGGGGTTGGTCACTCAGCAGGCATCGCGCAAGCGAGTTCATCACTTAAGATCGGCGAGCGAGATGAATGCATTTCTTCAGGCCGTAAGTAGCCCCCCGCGTCAGAATAGTTGTCGCTCCGATATGATCTTGAACTTGGGGGCGATAAGGATGAAATATGGCACGGTACGGAGAAGCATTCAGGAGCAGGATGGTGGCGCGGTTGTTGCCGCCGGAGAGCGCCAATGTCGGCGTGGTGGCAAAAGAAATTGGAGTGACAGTGCNNTGGCTTGAGGATGCGCAGTCCAGGCCCGCCCGAGGGCGGGCCTGGACTGCTGGCGCGCGGCTCGAAGCGGTCATCACTGCGGCGGCGATGGACGAGGCTGGCAAGAACGCATGGTGCCGCGAGCACGGCGTATATCCAGCCGAATTGGACAAGTGGCGATCGAGCGCCACCACGGCGCTGGCAGAGCCCGAGGAAGCCCGCGCCAGCCCGCAAGCTACGCGGCAAGACAAGAAGCGCATCAAGGAACTCGAACGCGAGCTGTTGCGCAAAGACCGCGCCTTGGCCGAGACAGCCGCGCTGCTCGTGCTGTCAAAAAAAGTCGCGGCGATCTTCAACAAGGGAGAGGCCGAATGATCGTCCTCGAAGATCGCCAAGCATTGGCCCGTGACATCGATGTGGCGCATACCGCCGGCGCGCGGCTCAAGCCGGCCTGCGAGATTGCCGGCATCAATCTGCGCACCCTCCAGCGCTGGCAGGCCGCCGATGGCCTCGTCAGCGGTGATGGGCGGCCACAAGCTGCGCGCCCGGCGCCCGGCCACGCCCTGTCTGATGCCGAGCGTGCGCACCTGCTTGCCGTGGCCAACGAGCCGCGCTTTGCCGCCGTGCCACCGGCGCGCATCGTGCCCATGCTGGCCGACGAAGGCGTCTACCTCGCCAGCGAATCCACTTTCAGTCGCGTGCTGAAGGCGCATGGACAAACCGCCCATCGCGGGCGGGCCAAGGCGCCCAAGGCGGTTCGGCCACCCACGACGCACATTGCCGCGGGACCGCGTCAGGTGTGGTGCTGGGACATGACGTATCTGCACGCACAGGTGATGGGGCGGTGGTTCTACCTGTATCTGATCCTGGATTTGTACAGCCGCAAGATCGTGGGCTGGGAGGTGCACGACGCCGATCACGCCGACCATGCCGCGCACCTGGTGCGCCGCACCGCGCTGGCCGAGGGTATTGCCGCGATGGGCGTCAAGCCCGTGCTGCACGGCGATAACGGCTCCACGCTCAAGGCCACGACGGTACTGGCGATGCTCAACTGGCTGGGCGTCAAGCCCTCGTACTCCAGGCCTCGCGTCAGCGATGACAACGCCTACGCCGAGCCGTTGTTTCGTACCGCCAAGTATCGACCCGAGTTCCCCGCCAAGGGCTTCGCCGATCTCGATCAGGCGCGTACCTGGGCGGCTGGTTTCGTGCATTGGTACAACTTCGATCATCGTCACAGCGGCATTCGTTATGTCAGTCCCTCTCAACGCCACGCAGGGGACGACCACGCGATTCTGGCTGCCAGACATGCCTTGTACCGAACGGCTCGCGAACTCAACCCGGCGCGCTGGTCTGGGGACACTCGAAACTGGTCGCCCATCGGTGCCGTTACGCTCAATCCAGAGCGCGACTCCATCATAAAGACGCATTTGGCGGGCAACCATATTCAACCGTTGGCAGCATGATTGAGG
>VIKH01000081.1 GCA_008080515.1 Gallionellaceae bacterium
AAGTAGACGGCAATCTTGAAATGGTCACGATTCCTGAACCCACAGGCGCGTTTTTGTATTAGCGATAAACGGGCCAGAGCGATAAACGGGCCAGGGTCTCATGGCGCTACCTTAAGCCTCGCAATGCCAGTCTAAGCATCGATATAAAAGCGGCTGAGAGCCCCGCGTTGTAAGATGGTGGTGTCTTAAGTCACTGTCAATACAAGGAGGATCAGCCATGTGTGAAGATAGCAAAAAAACGCCTGCAGCGGGCGGTCATTGAATTCAAGCGGCGTTTTGCCGATTATCCGACCAGAGCGCTCGATGAGTTGCTGTCGGTGGAAAGTGTGAGCCGAATTAACGGGGTCAGCATCGCAATACCTTTCCCGTGTGCCATACAAGCTGCACCCTATAAGCCCAGCATTCTGCGCGTCAGCAGTGTCTGCATATCGCGTCGGCCATCGGCGATGATGTAGACAATCACTTGTTTGCAGTGAATCCGATAGATGAGCCGGTAGGGCTTGAAATGCGCCTGGCGGTACTCGCGGATACCAAGGGCAAGCAGTTCTTTTGGGTGGGAGCCGCGCTCGGGGTAGGCCGCCAATGACTCCGCCACTTCCATCAGTTTGTCCAGCACGTAATCCGCGTTGGCCTGCAAGTCGTTTTCAGCGATGTAGCCATAGATCGCTTCCAGATCGCGCCCGGCGCCGTGCGTGAGCAATACCTTGTAGCTCATTCTGCCGCGATCTTCCTGGCGCGGAGGCGGCGGGCGATAGTTGCGATGGGCGTAGTCTTGCCTTCGGCGACTTCCTGATTGCCCAGCGCCAGTATCTTCAGGAGCGCTAATGTTTCCTGTGTGCTCTCATAGGTGGCGATGTCTTGCATGACCGCCTTTGCTTCACCGTTCTGGGTGATCAGAAAGGGTTCGCGGTTTTCTGACAGGTTCCGGAGCACCTCGGCGGCATTGGCCTTGAGATAACTGATGGGTTTGATATTTGACGTGCGCATGATTTGTTCCTGGAAATAATACGGACTAAATATAGTCTTTTAATGGTCTTGCTGCAAGTTTGCCTTTAGCCAAGCGGGGAGGTTTCGCCGGCTGGGTTAAAATCATTACCGCTTCCCGGTCATCATTCTCAAGAGATAGTTAAGGAAACGCTGAATAAGTCGTCACACCGGCGAAAGCCGGTGTCCAGCCTATTGAAGCGGGGTAAGCAGGCAATCCGCGAAGCGGATGCTCGCAAAATACTGGATTCCGGCCTGCGCCGGAATGACAAAATGGGACTTAAATGGGACTTGATCAGTGTTTCCTTAAATACCGGAGCCAGATTCCTTCCTTTTGTCCTCAATATCGCCCTGCCGCAAAAATCATTTCACGCTTGCCACCGCAACCCGCGTCTTGGGTAAGCCTTTATCCAGAAAAAACCGTTCCGCGATGTTTGCGGCATCTTCCGGGCCGGCGATATAGATGTCACCTTGAAGCAGGTTTGCGTCGCCAGAGTGGACGGTGTCGAGTTGCTTGAGCAGCGCCTCTTCACGTTTGCCGCTCACCGAGCGCAGGTCGAAGCCCGCAACATGTTCTTCATAGCGGAAATTATCCAGCGCGTCCTGCCACGCATGGGCAATCTTCGGCAGATAGATGTGTTTCTGGCTCGACCCGAACCAATGCAGGCAAATGTTTTCCGCTTCGAGTGATAGCGCGTGTTCGATCAGGCTCTTGATCGGCGCGAATCCGCTGTCGAATGCAAAAAAGTACAAGGGGCGCGGGGATTTTTCGTGCAGGATGAATTCGCCGTGCGGCCCCTCCATCTCCACTGCGTCATGCTCCTTGAGGCGTTCAAAGACATAATCCGAAAACAGGTTGCCGCTTTGCCTGGGTATGTGAAACAGCACATTGCGGTCATCACAGGGGCAACTGGCGATTGGCAAGTCCGCGCTGTAGGCTTGCCCGACAAGCAGCGTCGCGCTCTGCCCGGCCAGAAAACGCAAGCGCTGGGTGCGCGGAGTCTGGAGATGCAGCAGGGCCATGTCGTCGTTGATATGCCCGATGCTTTTGACTTTGGCGCCGATCTGTTGAAAGGGGATGTCCTGTACGCTGCCCGCCACAGCGGCTTCGATCACCACATCGCTGACCGCCGTGTTGCTGCACAGGAGAATATAGCCCTGGCGCGCTTCCGCTTCGGGAATGACAAAATCATGGTGGCGCGTTTTCTTGACTTCGCCCGACACCAGCCTGGCCTTGCACAATCCGCAGTTGCCCGCGCTGCAGCCGTAATTGAGCGGGATGCCGGAACGCATCGCGGCTTCCAGAAGCGAGTCGTGCCCTTCGACCAGGAATTCCTGTTTGCCGGGCAGCACCGTCACCTGGGCGGTGGTGATGCGCAGGACGGCGTCCTTGATCGCCAACGGATTGATGAATCCGGGTTCCATAGCCAACTCCACCTCATGTTTAATCCATGCCTTCAGCTCTGCCATCGTCATGCGCGCTTCGGTGTCGAGCCGGGGTTCGATTGCTGCAAGCTTGTCCCATAGCTTCGCCAGCAAGGCATTGAACTGCTTTACCTGCCCCTGATTAACCGCCAGCGTCGTGCTGAGCTCGGTGATGCGCGCCGCCAGGACTTCTGCGTCGGGCATGGCGCTCTCGAACACGCGCTTTCCAAAAGCACGTTCCTTGATCTGGGCGACCCGCCTGGACTCTGCGGAGTCATCCAGTTGCGCATCCGGATAGCATCGCAACAGGTTTTCGATGCTGACCATCCCGTCCTGGGAAATCATCTCCCCGTTCCGGATCTTCTTCTGGAATTCCGCGCGCGACACACCAACCAGTTTTGCGGCGCGCGACAGGCTAATGATCTCGCTCATGGCATCTTCCGGTTCTGGTGCTTCCTTGCTGATTCAGTCTTGGCCGCCCAGCGTTTCCAGGTGCCGCGAGCGCCAGTCGAGCACGGCGGTGCGCATCGCCATCTTGCCGGCGAGCTCGGGGAACTCGGCGCGGATTACTTCGGCAGCGAACTGCGACAGGAAGCGGCTCTTGAGTTCTGCGCGCGCCCGGTCAACGCCGATCTCGTCGTAGGGCACCGAGGCCAGCAGCAGGAAGCCATCGTCGGGCACGCGGCCCGCCGCCATGTTGGCCTGGATGATGCCTGCGGCGGTTTTGATCGGCTCGTCGAGTTTGGGGCTGTAGGGGCCGATGATCAGGGCAAGGTTGGGGGTGTGCAGGAAGTCGAAGCCGCGGCCGAGGCAGATCATCCATTCGCGGTGTTCGATGTCGAGCGAACGCTCGTTGCGGCGCATCTGCGCGCGCGCCTGCTCGATATGCTCGAGGTTGCCGTGCAGCAGCGGCATCAGGTCGGCGCGCATCTGCGCCGGCATGTCGGGCAGCAGCGCGGCGAGCCTGAGCTCCAGCGTGGCGCGGTCGCTGGTGGTCAGCGCCGCCAGCTCGAGCTTCTGGCCGCCGGTGCCGTGGAGGATCAGCGCGTCCTCGTCGGTCTCGAAGCCGCAGACCAGCGGATAGACCGTGCCGTGCGCGGCGCCGAAGATATGTTCGACCTGGCGGCGGATCTCGTAGGTGTGGGCGATGGCCGCTCCGGTGTCGTAGTTGAAACCGGCGCAGCCGCGCTGCGGATCGCCCTTCGAGTAATGGTAGGTGATGAAGAAGATCACGCGGCGGCCGCTGCTGACCATGCGCTGCACGTGGTGGGCAAGCACCTCGCCCAGGTGCGGCCAGCCGAGGTCGAACATGCCGCCGAGGTTGCGGAAGGGCATCAGGATGCCGAGCCGTCGGATGCTCGGCCAGATAGCGCTCGCGCGCCAGCCACGCTTCTGGGCTGCGGTAATTGCTGCCGTGGCGGTCGGCCAGATCGAACAGCCAGTCTATGCGTTCCTGTATGGGTTTGCGGTGGATGGCCATCAGGGATTTTCTCCAGAATGCATGTTCGAGCTATTGGTCTCTTATGAGTCAACTCTTCACATCTTTTGAGCAGACTTGAACAGAATGGAGCCTCCTCCAAATGCGTCAAGGCATTCCCTCCCCCTTGACGGGGGAGGGCTAGGGTGGGGGTGAACCCCGAGTGATTACGCAACTTTCACTGTTCACCCACCCCCTGCCCCCCCGTCAAGAGAGGGGGTTCGCAGGAGGCTTCCTGTTTGGTTCCAGCCCGTCCGGCTTAAGGGCGGTCAGGCCGCGAAGGGGAAACCACCCTGCATGCGCCCACGATTTTACACCGCATTCTTCCCGCAGGCTTTCCGGGAATCCGCGCAAAATAGCGCCGCTTCACTCCCATTCCAGCACCAGGTACATGAGGCTGACATTGCGCCGGTGGATAATGTCGAACAAGACCCATTTGCCCTGTTCGGATCGCGCGGCGCTTTCGATGGTTTGCTGCAAGCCCAGCCCTTGCTTGATCGCGGCGCGCACTTCTGCAAGCAGGGTGGTGAGGTAGCGCTGCTCGTCGTCGAGGGCGGCATGCCATTCCCGCGTCACCGGCCCGTGGCCGGGGATGGCGCGCGCGGCGGGAATGGCGCGCAGTTGGGCAATCGCCCGCAGCCAGCCTTGAAGGTCGCCATCCACCGAGGGAGTGCGCTCGATAAAGAGCAGGTCGCCGGTCCACAGCGTGCCGGTGGCGTCGTCGAATACGGTAAGGTCGCTATGCGAATGCGCGGCGGGGTAGGCGGTCAAGCGCAGGGTGCGCCCGCCCAGGTCTATGCTTTGCGTCCCCCGGATTTGCAGCGCGGGCGGGATCAGCTCGCTGCCTGCGGCATCCGCGCCTACCCATTCGGCCTGGTTGCGCAGATAGACTGCCTGACGTTGCTCCATGCCCGCCGCGAGATTTTCGTGGCCGACGAAAGTGGGCTTGTCCTTCCTGAAAGCGGCGTTGCCGAATACGTGGTCGGGGTGGACGTGGGTGTTGATCACGTACAGGATGGGCAGGTCTGTGACCCTGCGTAGCGCTTTGCGCAACTGCGCTCCGACCTTGGGGGAGCCGCCGCTGTCTATCACCGCCACGCCCTTGCTACCGACGATGAAGCCGATATTGCAGATGTCGCCGCCGTAGCCGGCGTTGATATCGCGATGCTCGCCGCGATGCACATAAATGCCGGGCGCGGCTTGCTCGACCGCGAAGGGTGCGGCAAGCGTTGCGCCGCAGTGCAGCAGCGCGAGGAACAACAGGTATTGGTTTGGCATGGCAACCTCTTTGCGCGATGAGCCTAACCGGGCGAGCATTAGCTCGGCTGGCAACTTATATCACTCCTGAACGGTATCGGGCAGAGCCGGCATCAAATTTTCCTGAAAGACGCAGTTGGATTATGCGGCACCATATTGAGTAGAATTTGCCTGGCTCACTTATCCCCATTCATCGGAGCTTTCCTGTTATGCGCCTCTCCTACATCCGCCAGCGCCTGCACGATCTTGGCGCCAAGCCGTGCCACGCAGACCGCCTGCTGCGCGGCTGGAGCCAGGTGCGTTCGTGCGACATCAAAGGCAGCCCTGCCGAGATTTTTTTTCCGCTCGCATTGCGCAACCAGTTGCCCGACATCGCGGCGGAGCTGGATGGCTTGGCGCAATTGCACGGCGAATATCCAGCCAACGGTCATGGTTTGAATACCGACAAACATCCTGAAAGCCATGATCGTTTTCCCTCCCCAACCCTCCCCCGCATTGCGGGAGAGGGATCAAACGTAGCGCTTCGCGCCTCTTCCAATGACGATGAAGTGGCGCGGCTGCTGGTGGAGCTGCGCGACGGCCAGATGGTGGAAAGCGTGCTGCTGCCGCGCGGCGGGTTGTGTGTTTCGACCCAGGTGGGCTGCGCCGTGGGCTGCGTGTTCTGCATGAGCGGGCGCGATGGTTTGATCCGCCAGCTCGGCAGCGCCGAGATCGTGGCGCAAGTGGTGCTCGCGCGCAAACGCCGCGCAGTGAGCAAGGTGGTGTTCATGGGCATGGGCGAGCCGGCGCACAATCTCGACAATGTGCTGGAGGCGATTGAGATGCTTGGCACGCTGGGCGGCATCGGGCATAAGAGCCTGGTGCTTTCCACGGTGGGGGACTTGCGGGTGTTCGAGCGTATGCCACTGGGAAAGGTGAGGCCCGCGCTCGCCCTCTCGCTGCACACTACCGACGCGGCGCTGCGCGCCAGGCTGCTGCCGCGCGCGCCGCAGATCGCCATCGAAGAACTGGTGGAGCGCGCCGAGGTGTATGCGCGTACTACCCGTTACCCGACGCAATACCAGTGGACTCTGATCGAGGGGGTGAACGATGGGGATGCCGAGATGGAGCGCATCGTGCAGTTGCTTTCCGGCAAGTATGCGGTGATGAACTTTATCCCGTTCAATCCGGTGGATGGCCTGCCTTACCGCCGTCCTTCAACCGGGCGTGTCTCCGGCATCATGCACGGGCTGAACCGGCGCGGCATCTATACCCGTATCCGCGATTCGGCGGGTCAGGAGGTGGAAGGGGCGTGCGGGCAGTTGCGCGCGCGGGCGGTCGGAACAAGACAGGTCGCATAGAATCGCGGCTGTTTCGATGGGGCGGGATGGTAGTGGCTGCCCGGTTTGCTTTTGCCCGCCCGTCTATTGAGGCTTCCACAAATTATTACACCCGTTCGCCTTGAGGTATCGAAGGGTAGAACGGCTCGTAGCTTTGGGCTTCGATACCTCAGCCCGAACGGAGTGTGTGTCACGTATTATGAAAATATCCATAGGTCAGGCCACCATCCCTGCCGCCACCGTGTTGTTGGTCGCCTCATCTATCACGATGAAGCTCCCGGTCGAGTGGTTTTTGCCGTAGTGATCCAGCACCAGCGGCTGCTGCACTTTCATTGCCACGCGCGCGATGTCGTTCATGTTGAGCGCGGAGGCCGCGTGGTGCGCGAGGGTGTTCACGTCCACGCGGTATTCGAGGTGCGAGAACAGGCATTTCACCATGCGCGTGGTGTGCTTGATAATGTATTTGCGGTTCAGGTCCAACGGCGATTCGGCCAGCCAGCACAGCGTGGCTTCGAATTCCTTGGCGACCTGCGGTATGGCGCCCGCCTTGACGAACATGTCGCCGCGCGAGATGTCAATTTCATCTTCCAGAGTCAGGGTGACGGACTGCGGCGCGTAGGCGCGTTGCAGCCTGCCGTCGTAAGTGACGATCTCTTTCACCTTGCTGGAGCGGCCTGACGGCAATACGGTGATTTCGTCGCCGACAGCGACATCGCCGGATTCGATGCGCCCGCTAAAGCCTCTGAAATCGTGATGTTCCTGCGTTTGCGGGCGGCACACCCACTGCACCGGATAGCGGAAATCGGTGGTGTTCACGTCGTAATCAATCACGATGTTTTCCAGCAGTTCGAGCAGCGGCGCGCCCTTGTACCAGCTCAGGTTGTCGCCGTGCTCCACCACCATGTCGCCGTTCAGGGCGGACATCGGGATGCAGGTGACATCGTGGATGCCGAGCTGCGCGGCAAAGGCGCGGTACTCCGCGCAGATGGCGTTAAAGGTTTCTTCGGTATAGTCCACCATGTCCATTTTGTTCACCGCCAGCACGATGTGCGGCACGCCGACCAGGCTGGCGAGATAGGTGTGGCGGCGCGTCTGGGTGAGCACGCCCTTGCGCGCGTCCACCAGAATGATGGCGAGGTTGGCGGTGGAAGCTGCCGTGACCATGTTGCGCGTGTATTGCTCGTGCCCCGGCGTATCGCCGATGATGAACTTGCGCTTGGGTGTGGCGAAGTAGCGGTAGGCGACATCAATGGTGATGCCCTGTTCGCGCTCGGCCTGCAGGCCGTCGGTGAGCAGAGAAAGATCCACTGCGGCCATGCCGCGCTTTTCGCTGGTTTTGGCGATAGCGGAAAGCTGGTCCTCGAATATGGACTTGGAGTCGTGCAGCAGGCGCCCGATCAGCGTGCTCTTGCCGTCGTCCACGCTGCCGGCGGTGATGAGGCGGAGTAGTTGTATTGCGTTGCTCATGATATTTTTCCTGAGTTCAGTTCATCACGTTCGTGCTGAACTTGTCGAAGCATGAACGTTCACCCTTCGACAGGCTCAGGGCGAACGGCCTATTTGAATTAGAAATACCCTTCCTTCTTGCGCAACTCCATCGAGGCTTCCGAAGTCTGGTCGTCCATGCGCGTCGCGCCGCGTTCGGTGATGCGCGTGGTGGCAGTCTCCTCGATGATCTCCCGCGCATCGCGCGCGGTGGACTCTACCGGCGCGGTGCAGGTCATGTCGCCCACGGTGCGGAAACGCACCGAAAGCACTTCTACCTTTTCACCCGGCTTCGGTTGCACCAGGTGCGACACCGGGATGACCGAGTTGCCGCGCCGGATCACTTCGCGCGGGTGCGCGTAGTAAATCTCGGGGATGTACAGCTTCTCGCGCGCGATGTATTCCCAGATGTCCATTTCGGTCCAGTTGCTGATCGGGAACACGCGGATGTTTTCGCCCGCATGGACGCGGGTGTTGTAGACATCCCACAATTCGGGGCGCTGGTTCTTCGGATCCCACTGGCCGAACTCGTCGCGAAACGAGAAGATGCGCTCCTTGGCGCGCGCCTTTTCTTCGTCGCGCCGCGCGCCGCCCATGCAGGCATCGAAACCGAATTCGGCGATGGTCTCCAGCAGCGTCACCGACTGGTAGGGGTTGCGCGGCTTGTCAGGGTCCTTGATGACGATGCTGCCGCGCTTGATCGAGTCTTCCAGCGAACGCACGATCAGCCGCTCGCCAAGGTCGGCGGCCAGCTTGTCGCGGCAGGCGATCACTTCGGGAAAATTGTGCTCGGTATCAATGTGTACCAGCGGGAACGGAAATTTCGCCGGGCGGAACGCCTTTTCCGCGAGGCGCAGCATGACGATGGAATCTTTGCCGCCCGAGAACAGCAGCGCCGGGTTTTTGCACTCCGCCGCGACCTCGCGCATGATGTGGATGGATTCGCTTTCCAGCGCGTCCAGGTGGGTGAAAGTGTGGCTGCTCATATCCTTGTTCTCTACCAGTTTCATGAAATCTCGCTCCCGTCGCTTCAAGCGGGCTCTGCCTGTTTCGCGTCGCCGCGTTCGCGGCTTGGCGGCTGAACCCCTGTGCCGTGCGCCACCGGCCGCGCGTTGCCGGCGTGCAGGCCGCACTCCTTGCTCGACGGGTCCTCCCACCACCATCTTCCCGCGCGGACATCCTCGCCGGGCGTGACGGAGCGGGTGCAGGGCGCGCAACCCAGGCTGGGGTAGAACTGGTCGTGCAGCTTGTTATACGGCACATCCTGCTGGCGGATGTAGGACCACACGTCTTTGTTCGACCACTCCAGCAGCGGGTTGAATTTCTGCAAACCGTTGTCGGCGTCAAAAGAGGAAACTTCCAGCGCGCCGCGCGTCACCGCCTGATCGCGGCGCATGCCGGTGATCCACGCTCCCTTGCCCTTCAAGGCGCGCCGCAGCGGCTCGACCTTGCGTGCGAAGCAGCAGGCCTTGCGGCTCTCCACGCTGTCGTAAAAACCGTTGATGCCGCGCACTGAAACATACTCCTCGACCAGCTTGTTATCCGGAAAATACACCTTGAGCGGTACGCCGTAATAGCGGCGCACCTCCTGCATCAAGTCGTAGGTTTCCTGCGGCAGGCGCCCGGTATCGAGGCTGAATATCTCGATATTGGGCTGGTATTTGGCGATGAGGTCGGTCAGCACCATGTCTTCCGCTCCCAGGCTGTTGGCGAAGCAGGCCGGAGCATACTCGAGCGCGGCTTCCGCCAGCGCGGCCAGCGCACGATCCATTTTTCCCGGCAGGCCGCTCATGCCGTCACCCCGCATTCCTGTTTAGCGCCGGTCGCGGCAGCGACCTTCTTCGCCGTGTTCACGCCGCCTGTCGGCGCAATCGGCAGGGCTTCCGCCAAATCGAGCTGCGCGTCTTTTTCCGTCGCAAAAGTTGCCGCCTGGATGGTCCAGCCATCCACCGCCGCGCTGGTTTCCGCGAGCGCCTCAATGCTGATTTCTTCGCCGAGATCCAGATTGCCGGCAATCCGCACAAACTCCTCGGCAAGCGCTCCTGGCGCCAGTTGCCGGAGCTGCGCGGCGATCAGACTCAAGTCATCCTGGCGCGCTCCCCCCAACAACTGCGCCACGCCCGAGCCGAGCAGGCGCAGGATCGCCTCGTTGCAATGCAAGGCCTCGTCAAGTTTGCGCTGGAACACCAGCGCGTTGCGGTATTCGCGCTCGTGCGCCGCCTCGAAGAAGTTCGAGCCGATCAGCGCTTGCGACACGCCCGCGCATTCGCCTCCACCCAGGTTCAACACGCGGAAATCGGCGGCATCGCCGTAGTCGCGCATCACCGATTGCAGTTCTTCCTCCTTCACTTCGGCGAGGTCGGACAGCAACTGCTTGAAATAGTCCGGGCTTTGCGCGCGCGCCCAGGAGAAAAAGCTGGTTTCGCCGCTGGCCAGATGGGCCTCCTGCACGCGCTCGATGGCCTGTTTGATGCGCACCACCGGCAGCGCCGGTCCTTTCATGGCCAGCGCGCCATTTTTCATGCCGCTGCCGGCAAAATACATCTGGTAGTGCGGCACCAGCTTGCCGTGCAGCCGTTTGCCCTCGCCGTAAATGCCGATATCGCCGGTCTCG
>VIKH01000082.1 GCA_008080515.1 Gallionellaceae bacterium
ACCCGGAAAGGATTACAAAAAATGCTTGACGAAAACCATAGAATCTCAGGGCGAACGGATTCTTGGATAATGCGTTCCGGATCAATAATGGATTATCTGGGATAAACGAAACCTTTCTCCATAGCCTATCCAGTGCGCCCGCCCTGCCGGAAGCGGGTGCGGAGCGCCATCCGTTCCAGCAAACAGCCCTCTTATCGGCTCCTGCTTTTGCCACCGCAGAATGCCCGCTAATATTCAGGCCATCAAGAAAGGGCGGACATGAAAACGATAACGTGCTGCACTGGAAATCGGGCGAGCAGCAAAACGCCGAACGGTTTTACCCTGATCGAGCTGATGATCGTCGTGGCCATCGTGGGCATACTGGCGCTGGTCGCCGTGCCTTCCTACCGGCAGCATGTCGTCAAATCGAACCGCGCGGCGGCAGAAGGCTTCATCTTGGGCGTGGCCAACAAGCAGGAGCAGTACATGCTCGACGCCCGCACTTATGCTGGAGTTGCTGCGGATCCGGGTGATACAACTGGTCTGGTTAATCGTCCAAACGAAACTCCGCCGGGGTTGGGGATGACCGTTCCTGCCGATGTTGTAAGAAACTACAACATCCTCATTGGTGCAGTGAGCACCACACCTCCGGGATACAAAATTACCGCTGTTCCGATCGGCAGCCAGCTCGCCGATGACACGCAGTGCGGGGCTGTCAGCATAGACCAGGCAGGCACCAAGCTCCCCACTACGCCGGGGTGCTGGTAGCCATCATGAATATTGCCCGTCTATCCGGGTTGCGCCCGATGCCGGTGCGGCAGCCAGAGTCAGCGGGCTTCTCTCTGACCGAACTGCTTATCACCATCGTGATCGTCGCTATCCTGGCCGCCATAGCCGTCCCGTCCTACCGCGAATTCGTGGCCGGGCAGCGCATCAAAACCGCATCCTTCGACATCATGGCGGTGCTGACGCTGGCGCGCAGCGAGGCGATCAAGCGCAACACCGACATCAGCATCACGCCTGCGGCGGGCGGGTGGGCCAGCGGCTGGGCGGTGGCGGCGTCGGGCGCCGCTGCCCTGAACCAGCAAAACGCGCTGCCCGGGATAACCATCACCTGCGCTGGCGGGTGCCCCGACCCTGTCACCTACACGGCCAACGGGCGTTTGGACGCGGCGGTTAACCCTTTCCAGATCAGCAGCGCCGCGAGCACCCAGGTGCGCTGCATCACCATAGATTTGAGCGGGCGGCCCAACGCCAGAGCGGGGGGCTGCTGACATGCGGGTATCCGGTATGGTTTCGCGCAAGCAGTCCGGCATGGGCATGATCGAGGTGCTGGTGACGCTGGTGATCCTGCTGGTGGGCCTGCTGGGCCTGGCCGGGCTGATGACGCAGGCGCAACGCTCGGAGATGGAATCCTACCAGCGTGTCCAGGCGCTGATCCTGTTGCAGGACATGGTCTCGCGCCTCAACACCAACCGCGAGGTTACCGGCTACCGGGCGATCCGGGCCGGCGCCACCGCTTCCGGGGTGGATTGCGCCGGCACCACCATCGCCCAGCAGGATGTATGCGAATGGCACAACGCCCTGTTAGGCTCGGCGGAAACCGCTAGCGGTGTCGGCAACATCGGTGCCATGATCGGGGCGCGCGGCTGCATTGATTACGACGCGGACAGCCAGAGAAGCAACACCTCCGGCCAGGCCGTCGGCACCGTTCTCGATGGCGCGACAGTCACCACCGCCGTCGGTGCGGCTATCCCCAACAGCGGAACCTATACCGTTTCGGTCGCCTGGCAGGGATTGGGGGAGACTGCGGCTCCTCCCGTCAGCCTGGGTTGCGGGAAGGACCAGTATGGTAACGAAGCCCAGCGCCGTGTCGTGAGCGAGCCCGTGCGCTTTGCCACGCTGAACATGCAATGATGGATCATACTGGCCGCCAACCTGATCGCCTTTTCCTGCGCCGCAGCCAGACCGGCCTGTCGCTGGTGGAGCTGATGATTTCGCTGACCATCGGTCTGGTGCTGCTGGCCGGCATCACCACGCTGATCGTGCAGCAAAGCGGGGCGCGCCGGGAAATGGAGAAGTCCGGCCGCCAGATCGAAAATGGCCGCTATGCCATGGAAATCTTGCGCGGCGACATCGAACATGCGGGGTTCTATGGCGAGTATGCCACTCCGGGCAACGCCATCTATCAGACGCCCGATCCGTGCGAAACCACAATCAATCTCCAAGGCTGGGATCCACCAGCTTCGGTTGTCGTGCCCGTACCCATCCAGGGGGTCGCCGCCGCCGAGGCGACCCCCGCTGGCTGCGCGGCGACCATAGCGGATCGCCAGCCCGACACCGCAATGCTGACGGTGCGCCGCACGGCCAGCGCCACGATTGATCCGGCGGATGTCGTGGCCGCATCCGGCGTTACCTACCTCCAGGTGAGCCGCTGCGATGCCGATACCCAGCAGACCCAGTTGGCGCAGGCGGCGTTCACCCTGCGTCTGAAGGATTGCGCGACCCCGGCGCCGCTGCGTGGCTATATCGTGCGCACCTATTACGTCAGCACGGGCGCGACCCTGAAAATGGCTGAATTTGCCAACGGTATCCTGAAGACCGAATCCCTAGTGGACGGCATAGAAAACATGCAGTTCGAGTACGGCATAGATACCACGGATGACGGCGCCCCCGACTCCTATACCGCCGCGCCAACCGCCGCCCAGTGGGAAAACGTCATGGCAGTGCGGGTTTACCTGCTGGCGCGCAACAACGAAACCACTGCCGGCTACACCGACGCCAAAATCTACAACCTGGGCGCAGCGGCATCGGCTGTTGCGCCAGGAGGCGCATTCAAGCGCCACGTTTATACCCAGGTCGTGCGCGCCACCAACCCGAGCGGGCGGAGGGAATAGCCGTGAACGTCAAGGTCAAACAAGGCGGTGCGACGCTGGTGGTGGGGCTGGTCATGCTGGTGGTGCTGACCTTGCTGGTGCTGTCCGCCATCCGCTCCGGCAACGTCAACATGCGCATCGTCGGCAACATGCAGGCGCAGGAAGAAACGGCGGCTGCTGCCGTGTTGGCGACCGAGCAGATCATCAGCACCAATTTCACCGCCGCTCCGGCCGCCTCCGAAGTGCCGGTGACCATCGGATATTCGGATGCCGTCGCCAGCGCGCCGGTTCCGGTATGTACCGCCTCGCTGGCGGTCATGAACGCCAACCTGGATCCCACCGACCCCGACGACATAACCTGTATCGGCAGTGCCACGGCCAAAGACACCGGGATCGTCTACCAGAGCAAAGATGCGACGGGCGTCGGGCGATCCTGGTGCTACCAGCAGCAATGGGAAGTGCGGGCAACCGTGAGCGACAACCGCACCGGCGCGACCGCGACCAGCGTCCAGGGCGTTTCCCTGCGCGTGCCCGCAGGAACCCTTTGCCCGTGACCATGGCTTTGGCACGATAACGCACCGAGAAGCTTGTCCGCATAAATGCATTTAGCTGGAGGAACCGCCATGAAAACGACACGGTATGTATTGAGCTGCGCGCTTGCCATCTTGCTGGGGCATCCCGCCAGCGGCCACGCCGAAGACATTGATATTTACAGCGGCCTGAGCGACAACACCCATATCCCGAACGTGCTGATCGTGATGGATAATGCCGCCTCTTTTTCCAACAACGCAACGGGCTTCGGGATATGCAATCTCCCCGACGCCAGCGGCGTTCTCGCAACCAACAGCATGCACGACACGTCGGGTGGCATTGAACAATGCGCCCTGTACAACGTGATAAGCAGCCTGCCCGTGAATGACGATGGCTCGGCTCGAGTGAAGATCGGCTTCATGGTGTACAACGCTACCGGCATTCACGATGCCAACTACATAGACGCCCCTAACCCGCACTGCTCCGGGACGGAAGGCGGGTGCCTGGTTTACCCGCTGACCGAGATGACCGGCACCGCTAAAGATAGCCTGCAAAAATGGATCTCCACCTGGCAAGTCAATAACTCGGGAGGAAGTTTCTGGATCAAGGCAAACGGCCAGGCGACCGCCGCAGCCATGCAGGAGACTTGGGCCTACTATGCGGGTAAGACCGGGATATCCGGGCGCGACTATTCCAACATCACGCCCGCCAGCGGCTGCCAGAAGAATTTCGTGATTTTCATCGGAAACGCATTCGACGCCAACGGCACCCCCAGCGATAGTGGCGGCAGCAATGTTGATACGGAACTTGAAGATGCTGGTGCAAACGCCGCGCAGCGGGTGAAGATCACCAACACCGTCACCTCGTCGTGCGGCGGTGCCGCCTACACCTTCCCAGATGCCGCCCACGATACAAAAGGCTTCTATGCCGACGAGTGGTCGCGCTTTATGAACCAGTTCGATCTCTATAGCAGTTCAGGCGACCCTAGCAACACGCAGAGCATCGTTACTTACACCGTGGGGCTTCTGGGTGAGAACTGCAAACCAGAATACGCCGCGCTGCTGCAAAACATGGCGGATTACGGCGGCGGAAAGTATTTTGCCACGACGGACTACGCCAGCATGGTCAGCGCCATCATGCAGGTCCTCAACGAAATCCAGGCCGTCAACAGCGTATTCGCTTCTTCCAGCCTGCCGGTCAGCGTCAACGCGCAGGGCACCTACCTGAACCAGATCTATATGGGCATGTTCCGCCCGGACGCCAAAGGGCAACCGAGATGGGTAGGCAACCTCAAACAGTATTCCTTCAGGTTCGACGCCGACAACAACCTGTACTTGGCCGACAGCGTGGGCAGGCATGCGCTCGATTCGGCGGGCACCGGGTTCGTTTCGGCCAACGCGGTCAGCTACTGGACCTGTTCCAGAGCCGACAACCCCTACCTGAACGACACGACGAAAACAACCGCCGCAGAACTCTCCGACCTGACCGCCCAGAAGCAAATCTGCGCCAGCGATCCGGCGGGCGGTTTCTGGGCCAACACAGCGGACATAGCTAACACGGCCGGCAAAACATTTGACCTGGCGGACGGCGAACTGGTGGAAAAAGGCGGCGCTGCCCAGCAGATGCGCCTCGCCAACCTCACCAACGACTACACGACGGCTGCGGGCACTTCCACCAACCCGCGCAAGCTTTACACCTTTTGCCCGGACGGGGTTGCGGCCAACTGCAAATACGATTTGACGCACGCCGACAACGCTTTCGCCACCACCAATACCGCCGTTGCGACGGCGGGGTTTGGCGGCTCCAGCAGCGTGAATATTGCCACGCTCGAACGTGTCGGCGATACGGTGACCGTCACCACCGCCAGCAACCACGGGTTTGTGGATACCGATTCCCCCATCACCATCGCCAATGCCACGCCCAGCGCCTACAACGGCCCCCAGGACATCACCAGAATATCCGACACCCAATTCAGCTACCATATCACCAGCTACCCGCTCACGCCGGCGAATACGGGAGAGACAGGAGTGAACTACCAAACTTTCGTCGCGACGCCCAAAACGATTTCCACGCTTTCGCGCAACGCCGGCAGCACCACCATTACCGCCACCACGGAGACCGCGCATGGGTTTACCACGGGTGATGCCGTGGTGATCAGCGGTGCCAGCGAAACGCAATACAACAACCCCTCCGCTGTGGTGACTGTCACGGGTGCCAATACCTTTACCTATACCGTTCCCAGCATCGTGGAGACCCCGCCCGTTTCGACCGCCGCAGTCGGCACTATGAGGCAAGGGGCGCGAGGAACCGAGGTGAATGTCAGCAGTACGAACCGAACGCTCGCAACGGCCGCAGAAATAGCGAGCTGCAGGACGGCGTGCTGCTCGGCGAGCCCATGCTGGAAAGTCAACGTGACCACTGCGACAAACCACAACCTTATCACTCCTAGTGGCGACAACATTAACGTCTATCATTCTGGTATTTCCGATTCGTACGCCAGTAAGCGGACTGTCAAGACTACGGGTAGCGCGGCTTCTTACTATTTTTTCTACCCGTCCCTCTCCACGGACTCGGCGGTCGGCCCCACGACGATCAGCAATTCCGGCACGGCCACCTCTGTTGCCGGAACACCCATGCCTATCGTTAGCCTTACCAATCGTGCAACGGCGGTTGTCACCGCCACCGCCCCCGGGGCGAACTATAGCGCGTATCTCGGCACTTTCACGGTCCGTACCGCTGGCCCGGCCAGCAACACCTTCGATTACACGGTGCCCACCACCCCCGCCACCCCCGCCGCCGCCGCAAGCGGCGCAACCATGACCGCCACCGGCGGAGCGCCCGACAGCGCCGACCTGATCAACTGGGTGCGCGGCCACGATAACAACGGCGACGAGACCGGCCCCACCGACCCGATATCCGGTGCCCCGATCACCGTCCGCCCCTCGCTGCACGGCGACGTGCTGCACTCCCGCCCCACGGTGCTCAACTATGGCGGGCAGAGGATCAGGATTACCGCCACCGCCCCGGATCCCGCCGACAGCACGAAGCGTATTGCCACCGCGTCCGCCGAGGATGTCGCCAAAATCGGCGGCAACGGCGCGACGGCAGAAATCAGGTTTGCAAATCACCAGGCGTGCGTGGTTACGGTCGTCGCGCCTACCCAATTCCGCTATTCCGCCAGCAATTGCGGTGCTATCGGGTTGCAGGATGTCGCCACCACCACTTCCAGCACGGTCGTCTATTACGGCGACAACGGCGGCGTTTTCCATGCGGTCAACGGCAACCAGGCCAACCCGCTCCGCAGCAACCTGCCGGATCCGGGCAGAGAGTTGTGGGGCTTTATTCCGAGAGAGATGTTCGAGAAGCTCAGCCGCCTGCGCACCAACAGCCCGCAACTGGAATTGTCCACCACGCCGGGCGGGATACTGCCCGCTCCGAGGCCGAAGGATTACTTCGTGGATGGCCCCATCGGCGTGTACCAGTTCGTGTACGAGAACGGCACGACGCAAGCAGCCTATATTTACCTGACCATGCGGCGGGGCGGTCGGATCATCTACGCGCTGGACGTGACCGAACCGACCACACCCAAGCTGAAATGGAAAGTTGACAACAACACTCTGTGGAAAGTAGATAACTCCGGCAATGTTACAACCGTCGCTTCGGGTTTGGGCGAGCTCGGCCAAACCTGGTCGCAGCCTAAAGTTGCCAGGGTGGCCCACGGCGGCGCCGGCAAATGGGTGTTGATCTTCGGCGCCGGCTACGCCGAAGAAGAAGATGATGAGCCACCGGTTAGGGCGGATACCATGGGGCGCGGTATTTTCGTCCTCGACGCTTTTACCGGCGAACTGGTGTGGAAGGCCACCTACGGGGCCAGCGATGGCTGTTCGGGCAGCACCACGCAGGCTTCCTGCACGGTCGCGGATATGAAGTACAGCATCCCCGCCGACATCGCCCTGCTGGATCGGGATCTTGACCTGCACGGCTACATAGACCGGCTGTACGCGACCGATACCGGCGGCAATATCTGGCGCGTGGATCTCGAGCCGGACGGGAGCACGCCGGACAAGTGGCGCATATACAAGCTGGCGGCACTGGGTTGCAGCGATGGGCCGTGCAGCATCCCGCCGGGCACCCGAGCGCAGCGCAAATTTTTCTTTCCGCCAGAGGTGATTGCCACCGAGCGTTATGATGCGGTCATCGCCGGCACCGGCGACCGCGAGCACCCGCTTTACGAGGATCCTGACGACACCAGAACCAACCGGGTGGTTCTGGTGAAGGACACCTTCGTTGGCAAAAACGCGGCTGGCATGACCGCGATTGATGACGGCGACCTCGAAGACAAAACATCGGCGGACTGCCTCAGCGGCAAAGGCTACAAGTACAGGCTTGCAAGAGGCGAGAAAGTGGTCAACGCCCCGCTGGTGACAGCCGGCAAAGTGTATTTCGGCACCAACAAGCCGAGCGCGCCGGAGGCCAACGCATGCACCTCGACACTGGGAACCGCCCAGAGTTACCCGCTCGAACCGTTTACCTGCACGGCACCTGTGGCGATCGAGTTTGCGGGTGGCGGCTTGCCCCCTTCGCCGGTATCGGGGATAGTCAACATCATATTGGACGATGACACCATCAGGCAGGCGGCATTCCTGATCGGGGGCGGCAACCAAAGTGGCGAGGGGGGTGGCGGCTCCGCTCTGGAAGGGCAGAAACCCACCATCAATGTCCCGACCACCCGCACCCGGACATACTGGTACAGGGGTGGCAAATGAGCGCAAGCGCCGCTGCCATAATCAGGCGACCGGCGGGTTTACTTCGTACCCGCCGTGTTTTTCGCGGCCCGGTTACGGTTCTTTGGGCTAATCCAGCAGGCCGAGCAGCGGGCCGAGGTGCTTTTCATAGTTCCGCCAGCGCTCTTTTGAGGTGCGGTAAATTTTCTGCCGCACCTGCCAGTTGCTTGCCGTTCCCACGGTGCGCTTGGTTTCGTGGAAGTCGAGGCAGCGGTCATCCCAGCCCAGCCCGATGAATTCGATGATGCGGCGGCTCCACGCCGCCTGATCGTCAACCAGCGCCTCGTAAGGCACTTCGAGATACCGTTCCGCAGGCAATACCTCGCGCCAATGGCGCATCAGCCGCTCATATTCGCGGTAGTAAAAGGCGAGGCCTTCCAGGTCTGTCCCGTAGGAATGGCCCGAGGAAAAATTCTGGAAGTAAATGGATAAGCAGGTATCCACCGGGTTGCGCTGCGAGTGGATGAACCTGGCGCGCGGAAACACTGTGGCGATGAAGCCCAACCGGAGAAAGTTGTCCGGCATCTTGTCCACTACCCGGGCTGCCGTCGCGGAAAGGTGTTGCAGGTATTGCTCGCATTCGTTGGCGACGCCGGATACCAGTCCCTTCCCATAATTGCCGGAGAGTATCGCGGCTTCGTTCGCTCCGGTTTGCTGCCCCCAGAACATCAGCTCGCCCGCGCCGAACGCTTCCGGGTGCGAGGCAATGATCTGCTCGATCAGCGAGGTGCCAGAACGCGGCATGCCGACGACCAGAACCGGGCGTTCGGACAGGCTGGCCCCTGCCCGCTCCCGCCCGATGAAATCGGCGCTGAAGATGGCGATCAGATCGTCAACCAGGCGCGTAAATCCGGGCCGGTCAAATCCCCCTTCGCTTTGCCGTTTTATCCGGTTGGCCTGGCTGAACGCGGGGAAGGCCAAATCGTATTGCCCGGTGTCGTCGTAGTATTTGCCGATGGCAAACCACAGGCTGTAGCGCTCCTTGTCCGATAATTCCAGGTTGTCCGGCGCAGCTAGTTCGAGCGCGGTATGCAACCAGTTTTCGTCAGCCGGGGTCATTTTGCGCAGCGAGGCCAGCATCGCCCAGGCGATGGGATGATCGGGGCGGCACTTCAGCGCCTGGTTCAGCGCGTCACGGGCCGCCTCGAATTTTCCGAAATCAAGATTGAGGTAAGCGAGGCCGACATGCGCGTCGGCGTAGCCCGGCTGGAGCGCGAGCGCCTGGCGGTAGTGCCCGCCCGCTTCCTCCAGCAGCCCCGCTTCCCGGAGCGTGTTGCCAAGGTTGACATGCGTTTCAACATGATCCGGCTGGAGCGCAAGCAGCTTGCGGTAGCCCGCTATCGCTTCATCCATTCTGCCCAGCGCCTTGAGCGCGTTACCCAGGTTACCGCGCGCCTCGATAAAATCCGGCTCGACCGAAAGCGCTTTTTGGTAATGTGCGACCGCCTCGTCGAGTTTCCCCTGCGCCTGAAGGGCGAGCCCGAGGTTGTTGTGCACGTCGGCTTGATCCGGCTGCAGCGCGAGCACCTTGCGGTAGCTCGCTATCGCCTCATCCATTTTGCCTAGCGCCTTGAGCGCCCCGCCCAGGCGCAGATGCGCCATCAAAAATCCGGGATCGAGTTGCGTTGCCTTGCGGTAGGCGGCAGCGGCGGCATTGAATTGTTTGAGCTGCACGCGGGCGTTGCCGAGGTTGAAGTGGAATGCCGGAACGTTGCCGTTCAGTTTGGTGGCCTGTTCGATCAAATGGGCGGCATCCGGATATGCGCAGCGGCGGAACGCGATCAGCCCAAGGTAGTGCAGGGCGTCGCTGTTGGCCGGGTTCTCCTCGAGCAGCGAACGGTAAGCCGTTTCGGCCTCGTCCAGCTTGCCCGCCTGATGCAGGGCGAGCGCGTGCAGCAACGGCTCCGATGGCGGCGGAGCATTTCTGGTGTTGAGGTTAAGGCTGGCTGTTTTGGCCGGGCTGGCGGGCAAGGTTTTCGCCGCCGCAAGACAGCACTGCTTGTATTTTTTTCCGCTGCCGCAGGGGCAGGGATCGTTGCGGCCTGGCGAGCTCATGGCTTCTCTACTTGACCGCTTCCAGGTTGAGGCTCATCAGCCTGCCGGCCTCCTTGTCCAAGTGCGGGATGTGCGCCTGCGAATAATCGTCAATGCCGGTGTGCTCGGTCGTCCGCCAATCCCAGCGCCGCACTTCGCGGAAACCCGTAGCGAGGAGGTCGCGGCGCAACAGCTCCTCGTCAAATATCATCTTGTGATAGTCGTACCGGTCGCGCTGCCCGCCGGCGATCAGGCCGACCAGGCCGGTCAGCCCGTCCGCCAGCCCGCTCTCGTAATAGATCGCCGCGCAGGCGGCGAAGTCGGGAACCGATAGCCGCAATATGCCGCCCGGCTTCAGCACGCGAAACCATTCCGTGAGCACCGCCTTGTACTCGTAGCGCCCGAAGTGTTCCAGAATATGGCTGGCGTAAATCAGTGAGGCGCTGTTGTCTTCCATCGGCAGACGCTCCACCGGCCCGACGATGTCCACGTGCGGAGCGGGCAAGGCGTCCACATGCACGAAGCCGGGGATATGGCGGCGACCGCAACCCAGATGAAGTTTCATATTGGATACCCCTTGCTTATTTCCTGAATTTTGCGAGCCGTGCCGGAACCCCGCTCACCACGGCTCCCGCAGCCACGTCCGAGGTGACCACTGCTCCCGCAGCGATGATCGCGCCGTCTCCGAGGGTGACGCCCGGCAGGATGATGGCGCCCATGCCTACCCACACGTCGCGCCCGATGACGATGGGCGCGGCCTCGAACGGCTGCTGGCGCATCGGGATGCCTTGCGCAGAGTAGCCGTGGTTTACCCCGCAGATCAGCACCCCGCCCCCGATCATGCTGTGCTCGCCAATGGACAGGCCTGCGCGCGGCTCGTAGATGTGGCAGCCCGAACCGAAAGACACCTCGTTGCCGGTTTCCATCCATCCCCGATCTATCCGGATGGTAGCGCCCGGATAAATCGTATTCATCTCGCCGAGGTGGAGCCTGCCGCGCTCGCCGATGTAAACCACCGCAAGCGGTTCGATGATAGTGCTCTCGGGTATCCGGGCAGCGCCGTAGCTCTCCACGATGGCGGAGGGATGGATGCCTTTACGGATCATGGTCAGTTCATCGGCAGGTTCAGCCGGCCTTGCGCAGCACGCTGTCGGGAAAATTGCTGATTCCCTTGGAGGTGTAATCCGGAACCACCGCAAAATCGTTGCGTTCGGCCAGAAAGCGTTTTAACGCCACCCTCGGGTTGGAGCGCTTTGCATCCGGATATTTTTCGCTGGGCACAACCACCGGCGTGTCTGCCAGGTCCTCGAAGGTGGTGTCCGCTACGATCAGGATCCCTCCCGGCGTCACCAGTTTGGAATACACCTGCAACTCGGCGTAAACATGGTCGCCATCGTGCCAGTCATCCAGAAAGACCAGCACCGGGCCGGGATCGGCGGCGATGGTGGCGCGCATGGCGGCAAGCATCCAGGGTGCCTTGGCGTCGCCGACCAGACGCTGCCGCACCAAGGGGGCAAAACGGTGCGGCTGATCTTGCAGCAGCTCCCGCGCTTCCGCCGTTTCGTGGATGTCCACCGTAATGACGCCGCCGCCCTGGCCGGGAGTGCGCCCCATCATCGCCAGCAGCGACGCAAAAAAGATGGCCGAGCCGCCAAACTTGGTGCCGGTCTCGACGATCCATTTTGGGTCGGCATCAAAAACGATGCGCTGCAACGCCACCAGGTCTTCCGGGAGCTGCCAGATCGGCACCCCGAGCCAGGTTTGTTCGTACCAGCGCAGGTTGTCCGCCACGCGCAGGAAGGTGCGCTGCAAATCCCGCACCACAAAGTTGAGATCCGGCCTGGCTTCGGGCGGAGTGCGCCAGTCCGTGGAGTTTGTTACCGGTGAAGGGAGCATGCTCAAGAGATTCCGGGGAGGTTGAATAGGCCGCTAGCAGTATCTTGGCAAAACAGGGGTTTCGTCAACTGCCGCCGTCGAACAACGGCAGCAGTTTCTGGTGGATCAACACATGTGATGCGTCGCTCAGGTGAATGCCGTCATCGCTGAAATAGTATGGATCAAAATCCGCCTGGTCGGAAAGCTGTTCCATTTTCGCAAAGGCATCAACCATCCCGCAGCCGGTCGCTTCGGCGACTGAACATATAACCCTCCGGTATTGTGTCCGGTAGGGGTCGGTTCTTCCCAGGGTCTGTTTGGCCGGATGGATGAGCGGAATGTTGATCAGAATAATGCGGGTTGCCCGGTTGTGCGCCCGAATTTTTGAGATGATGGCCTGCAAATTATTCTGGAATTCCGCAGGCGGAACATGGTAGGTAAACGAGTCGTCCGCAGCATCATTGATACCCAGACAAATGACGACATCCGTGGGGCGGTGCGCGATCACCTTGGAATCTGCCCACTGCACCCAGTCTCTGGTGCACGAGCTGTTCACCCCCTCGTTATAAACGTGCCAGGTATATGCGGGATAGGTTTCCGGCAGGCTGGACAGGGCGCGGTCGGCAAACGACGTGTAAGTCTCGCGGGCGGAATTGTAAGTCCCACGGGTAATGCTGTCGCCGACAAATACTATGTTTCTTCTGGCAGTGGAGGGTGTCCGCACATTCTGTTTTTCCGTCCACCGAGCAAACATCGTCTCGAAGGCATCTTCGAGCGCCTTGGCCAAGCCCTGCGCGTCGCATAATGCCCTGAGCAATTTTCTCTTCTCTACGTCGCGGGCGAGCGCCGCCACGATAGCAACGTACTCCGCTTCGTTTTTCGCTATCCACTCGGGTTTTCCGAGTGCGGTCAGCATGGAGCAGGTCATTCTGCCGCCCATCCAGTTACCCTCCAGCGCCACTAGGGGAACCCCCATCCACAAGGCGTCAAACGCCGTGGTGCCGCTGTTCAGGGGGATGGCATCCAGCGCGATGTCGAGGCGGTCGTAAAGGGCCATATGCTGCTGCCAGCCGCTCACCCAGGCGGCAAATTCCACGCGCCCGCCAGCGATGCCGTGCCGGAAAAGCTCTGCCGCTATGCGTTGCCGGACGCTCGGATCGGCGGTTTTGATATCTTTGAGCAGGAGCCGCGATCCCGGCAGGGCGTTCATTACTTTGGCCCATAGCGCGAGCGTCTCCCCGGTGACTTTGGTCAGGTTGTTGAATGAGCCGAGCCAGATCGTTCCGCCCGGATTGGGCCGCCAATTGCTGGCGGGCAGCGAGGCATCGCCCCGGTAGGCAATCCACAGGCGCGGCAACCGCCAGATACCTTCGCGGAAATGCGCATCGCAGGCGGGGGGTAAAAGCACGTCGTCGGCGATGAACCAGTCCATCTCTGTCAGTCCGGTCGTCCCGTGATAGCCGATGTAATGGCACTGCACCGGCGCGGAGCGGCGGGCGAATATACCCAGCCTGCAACCCTTCATATGCCCGGTGGTGTCCACCAGGACGTCTATGCTATCCGACCGTATCAAGTCGCCCGCTTCCTTGTCCGGCACCCCGACCAGCGAGGTGTATGCGTCGGCCAGCTCCCTGAAACGGGCGGCCCGAGGCTCGGTTCTGGCGGCAGTCGGGTACAGGGTGACATGGAAGCGGTTGCGGTCTATCTGTTCCAGGAGCGGCTCCAGAAACTCGGCCACGGCGTGCTGGCCCAGCTCTGCGGAAACGATGCCCACCTTCAGTTTTCTTCCGGCGCGCGGGGGGAGATCGGGTTGGCCGGAAAATCTTTGGTGCGCGATGGCGCGCTCGCTTTCGTTCAGGGCAATCTGTTCCCAGTTGGCGGCAAGGGCGCACTCCTGTTCGGGAGGAATCAGCCGCGTAAAAGCGTACAAGTAAAGCAGGCTGCTCAACGCCTGGGTGAAACCGGGCTTCAGGGAGAGCGCCTTCTGGAAGCAGCTAACAGCCTCGTCCAGCTTGCCCAGTTCGTTGAGTGCGTTGCCGAGGTTGACGTGCGCATCGGCCAGATCCGGTTTGAGCTGGAGCGCGCGGCGGTAGTGCCCGATCGCTTCTTCCAGCTTGCCCTGCGCTTGCAGCACATTGCCCAGGTTGACGTGCGCCTCGGCGTAGCCCGGATCGAGAGCGAGCGCCGCGCGGTAGCTACGCTCCGCTCCATCCGGGTCTCCCATCGCTTTGAGCGCGTTGCCGAGGTTGTAGTGCATGGCGCGCGAGGGGCGGATGCGTATCGCTCCTTCGATGAGCTCGGCGGCATCGCGCTGCCTGCCAGTGGCCGAGGCGATGGTGCCCAGATAATGCAGTGCGTCCGGGTGGTCCGGGTCGGTTTGAAGAATTTGCCGGTAAAGCGCCTCGGCCTGCGGCAGGCGACCGGCGCGGTGGTGCGCCAGTGCGGCTTGCAGGGCGGCGTGCGCCGCCGCAGCGGGGCCGCC
>VIKH01000083.1 GCA_008080515.1 Gallionellaceae bacterium
CATATTCTGGAAGGTTTGGCAGTCGCGCTCTCCAACGTGGATGAGATCATCGCGCTGATCAAGGCGGCGGCGACCCCGGCCATCGCCAAGCAGGAATTGATGGCGCATAGCTGGAGATCCTCCCTGGTGGAGGATATGTTGAGCCGTGTGAGCGATGCGGCGCGCCCGGAAAACCTGCTCCCCGAATTCGGGCTGGTGGGGCAGGGCAGGCAGCGCGCCTACAAACTGTCCGATGTGCAGGCGCAGGCCATCCTGGAGCTGCGCTTGCAGCGCCTGACCGGGCTGGAGCAGGACAAGATCGTCGGCGAATACCGCGAGGTGATGGAAAAAATTACCGACCTGCTCGACATTCTGGCAAAACCCGCACGCATCACGCAAATCATCGGCGACGAGCTGGTGGCGGTCAAATCGCAGTACGGCGACAAGCGCCGCAGCGAGATCATCACGCACACGCAGGACATGAGCATGGAAGACCTGATTGCGCCGGAGGATGTGGTGGTGACGCTGTCGCACGGCGGCTACATGAAGGCGCAACCGCTGGACGAGTACCGCGCGCAGAAGCGCGGCGGACGCGGCAAGCAGGCGGCCCCCACCAAGGAAGACGATTTTGTCGATAATTTATTTATCGCCAATACGCACGATTACATCCTGTGCTTCTCCAGCCGTGGCCGGGTGTACTGGATCAAGGTGTATGACGTGCCGCAGGGCGGGCGCACCAGCCGCGGCAAGCCGATAGTCAACCTGCTGCCGCTGGAAGAAGGCGAGAAGATCAACGCCATCCTGCCGGTCAAGGAGTTTGCCGAAGATCAGTTCGTGTTCTTCGCCACCGCCGACGGTACGGTGAAGAAGACGCCGTTATCCGATTACGCTAACCCGCGCAAAGCCGGCATCATCGCCATCAACCTGGACGAGGGCGATTACCTGATCGGCGTGGCGCTGACCGACGGCAAGCACGACGTGATGCTGTTTTCCGACGGCGGCAAGGCGGTGCGCTTCGACGAGAACGACGTGCGTTCCACGGGGCGTGCGTCACGCGGCGTGCGCGGCATGAAGCTGGCTGCAAAACAGCATGTGATCGCGCTGCTGGTGGCGGGAGACGAGAAGCAGGCAGTGCTGACCGCGACCGCAAATGGCTACGGCAAGCGCACGCCGATTGCGGAATACACACGCCACGGGCGCGGCACGCAGGGCATGATCGCAATCCAGACCAGCGCGCGCAACGGCAAGGTGGTGGCGGCGACATTGGTGAACCAGGAAGACGAGATCATGCTGATCGGCACCAACGGCGTGCTGATCCGCACCCGCGTCAAGGAAATTCGCGAAATGGGCCGCACCACACAGGGCGTCACGCTGATCAACCTGGGCGGGGGCGATAAGCTCGCCGGCTTGAGTCGCATCGCCGAGCCGGAAGAAGAATAGTTAAGGAGGGAAGGAGGAAGGGCAAAAAAGGAACAGCCGGTTCTCACCCTTCTCCCTTTATCCCTCTCCTTTCATAATGGAAACGTCAATGGCAATCTACAACTTCAGCGCAGGCCCGGCGGTGTTGCCAAAGGAGGTGTTGCAGCAAGCGCAGGCCGAACTGCTCGACTGGCATGGTAGCGGCATGTCGGTGATGGAGATGTCGCATCGCGGCAAGGAATTTACCGGCATCCATGCGCAGGCCGAGGCCGATTTGCGCGAGCTGATGGCTATCCCGAAGAACTACAAGGTGTTGTTCCTGCAGGGCGGGGCGCATCTGCAATTTTCCATGGTTCCGCTCAACCTGCTGCGCGGCAAGGCTTCCGCCGATTACGTCAATACCGGCGAGTGGTCAAAAAAAGCCATGGGCGAGGCCAGAAAGTTTGGCAAGGTGAACGAGGCGGCGAGCAATGCGGACAGGAACTTTACTTATGTTCCGGACTTCGCTGTCTGGATGCGCGATCCGGATGCGTCCTACCTGCACTACACCACCAACGAGACCATAGGCGGGGTGGAGTTTGGCTGGGTGCCGGACAGCGGCGGTGTGCCGCTGGTGGCGGATATGTCGTCCAATATCCTGTCGCGCCCATATGATGTGACGCGGTTTGGCTTGATCTACGCGGGTGCGCAGAAAAATATCGGCCCGGCCGGGTTAGGCGTAGTCATCGTGCGCGAAGACCTGCTTGGTCAGGCTGCGCCGGGCACGCCGACCATGCTGGACTACAAGGTCCACGCCGATGCCGATTCCATGTACAACACCCCGCCCACCTATGGCATTTACATGGCTGGGCTGGTGTTCCAGTGGTTGAAGAAGCAGGGCGGGGTGGCGGAGATGGAGCGGGCCAACATCGCCAAGGCAAAGTTGTTGTACGGCGCGATTGATGCCAGCAACGGCTTTTATAATTGCCCGGTGAACCGGGACGACCGTTCGCGCATGAATGTGCCATTCACGCTGAAAGATGCCACCCTGGATGGCGAATTCCTCAAGCGGGCCGATGTGAGCGGGCTGCTGCAACTGAAGGGGCACCGCTCGGTCGGCGGGATGCGAGCTTCCATTTATAACGCGATGCCGCTGGCTGGCGTGCAGGCCTTGGTCAATTTCATGAATGAATTTGCTAAACAGCATGGATGAGGAACTCAACCGGTGCCGGGGGCAGATTGATCGCATAGACGACGATCTGCTCCAACTGTTGAACCGGCGCGCCGCGCTGGCGCAGCGGATCGGCCATTTGAAGAACGGTACCGTGCTGCGCCCGGAGCGCGAAGCGCAGATATTGCGGCGCATGGCCGAATCCAACGGCGGGCCGCTTGCCAATGAGGCTGTGGCGCAGATTTATACCGAGGTCATGTCGCAATGCCGCGCTCTGGAAGCGCCGCTTTCCGTGGCTTACCTCGGCCCGGCGGGAACCTTCAGCGAAGCGGCGGTGGTCAAGCGCTTCGGCCACGCCAGCCTGGGGGTGCCGTGCCCCTCGATTGATGAAGTGTTCCGCGAGGTGGAAAGCGGTGGCGCAAGCTACGGGCTGGTGCCGGTTGAGAATTCCTCGGAAGGCGCGATAGGCCGCTCGCTGGACCTGTTGCTGCAAAGCCCGCTCCGGGTGTGCGGCGAAGTGCTGTTGCCGGTACACCAATGCCTGCTGTCGAACGAGACGCAACTGGATAAAATCAAGAGCGTCTATTCCCACCCCCAGTCTCTGGGGCAATGCCAGTCATGGCTGAACGCGAATCTGCCGAACGCTACCCGGGAGCCGGTGGCAAGCAACGGAGAGGCGGCCAGGCTGGCGGAGCGTTTTTCGGTCTCCGTGCAGGCCGAGAATATCGAGGATGACCCGCGCAATACCACGAGGTTTCTGGTGATCGGCAACCAGGGCGTAGCTCCTTCCGGGCGCGACAAAACCTCGCTGGTGATGTCCGCCGCAAACCGCCCCGGCGCGGTACATGAACTGCTGGCACCGCTCGTCAAATACGGCGTTTCCATGACCAAACTGGAATCCCGCCCGGCTCGTTCTGGCCTGTGGGAGTATGTATTCTTTGTAGACGTCGAGGGGCATCAAACCGACACAAGAGTGGCCGCTGCATTGGCTGAGTTGAAACAGATTGCCGCATTCGTAAAAATTTTAGGTTCGTACCCGGTGGCCGTGTAGGTTCGGATTTATCCGAACAGAATGTGCGAATGAATTCGCACCTACGCAAAGCCCCCTATTTTGAAAATTTTGAACTGAGCTTGAAGTGAATTATTCTGATCTAGCCCGGTAGGATGCGCTGAAGCACGAAGCTCATCGCTCGCGATGGATGCGATATTCACGCGTTTACCACATCCTGCGGAACTTGCCGGCTTGCCCGCCAGCCTTGGCGCGGCGGGTGCGGCTGATTAGGATGGCGCAGAGTTGGGGCGGCGGCACGGGAACGAATACCGGCTGTGGGGTGCCTCGGTTGGGCATGAGGCGAAACGCGATGGAAGCGGAGGGGGCGATGATGATGCGGAACTGGTTGAAGAATGGGGTTTGTTTCTTGTTGTTTCTATACACAGGAATAACGAACGCTCAGACAAACACACCTCAATATGTTGCGCCTGGATTTGGAGTTGTAGGGACAACACAAAAAGGAGAAATCGCCGTATTTCCTAAAGATGGTTTTGCAGGTTATACACAAAATGGAACACCTGTATTTAAACTTGAACAGCTGACCGAAAGACAAAAAATGTCAGGATACTTATTAGAACAACACTCTAAATCCCTCGACGACCAGATCAAGGCTCACCCGGAGCAAGTGTCGCTTTACATTCAAAAAGCGGACAAGCAGATACAATCAAAAGCACCACCGCAAGACATCATCAACACGCTGGCTGCGGCGCTGAAACAAAAAAACCTGAATGGATCGAATGACGAGATAGCGCTGATACATACCAAACTGGCTCAGGCATATAAGGATTTGGGCCAGGCGCGCTCACCCAACGCCAATGCGCGCAACGGCAAGGTATTTAAGGGTTGCCCAAATTGCCAGATGGTGCGCATACCCGGTAAGAACTATGAAATTGGCAAATACGAAGTGACACAGGGCGAATGGCGCGCGGTGATGGGCAACAACCCCAGTCAATTCAGCAACTGCGGCGATACCTGCCCCGTGGAGCAAGTGAGCTGGAATGATGTTCAGGAATTCATCCAGAAGCTCAACGCCAAGACCGGCAGGCAATACCGGCTACCGACCGAAGCCGAATGGGAATACGCCTGCTATGGCGGCAGCCAGGCTGAGTATTGCGGCGGCAACAACATAGACAGCGTGGCGTGGTACGACGGCAACAGCGGCAATACCACGCATTCAGCAGGCCAGAAACAAGCCAACGGCTACGGCTTGTATGACATGAGCGGTAACGTGTGGGAATGGATGAGCGATTGCTACAATGGAAATTGCGAGGAGCGCGTACTTCGCGGCGGCTCGTGGGGCAACGTTCCGGGGTATGCGCGCGCGGCGGACCGCAGCAGGGGCAGTATGGTGTACCGGTACGACTACGAGGGGTTTCGCTTGGCCAGGACGCTGCCGTAGCGGCAGGAAAAGCAGATAACTCTAAAAAGCTGCGAGGGGAGAAAACGATGAGCTGCAACAGAATTTTTGTCTCGTATAGCAGTGATGATCTGGGTGTGGCCGAGTGCATTGTCGATGCGTTCAATAAGAAACGATCAGGCACCAGCAAACAACAAGCGCAGATATTCTTTGATCGACATAGTCTTATCCCTGGATTTGATTTTGACCAGGCAATAAAAACCGCCATCAATAGGACGACGATAGGCATCTTGCTTCTCAGCAAGAACTACGCAGATTCCAATTATGCCTTACCAAAAGAAGGTGGCCCCCTAGATGAGTTGCGCCGAAATGGAAAGTTGTTGCTCTATCCAGTCGTGATATCTGAGCTTAAAGATAAAGCCTTAAAGCGTATTGAGCCATTGTTTCCAGAAATCCAAAAACTGCATCAATTTAGAGACTTCAACCCAGGCAATGCAAAAGACATGGAGCGTCTGACTGACCATGTATTCTGTATTGCGGAAATATTGAGCCACAGCCAGGCTCTTAAGAAAAAGACTCGTCCCACCGATTACGTCGAGCGAGAATCGTTATACAAAAAGATACGCACTTGGGCAAGCAGAGGTGAATCCAGGCTATGCGTCATAGAAGGCGAGGCCGGCATTGGGAAATCATTGCTTATCGACGGAATGCAGAAATTACTCACTTCACATGACCACAAACAATTGCCGGGACATCTGCTGGCGCACCACCGTTGTTCTACTGAGACTGAAGAGGGAAATAGCCTTCTCGCCCACGCTTTCTTAAAAAACATCGCTTCGCAGATGCTTCTGCATCCAGAATATCCCCCAACGACGGCTGAGTATTTGAAAGAAATCGCTGAAGCTGACGATGAGGAGGCACTGAGAGTATTTCTGAATTATTTGATGCCATGGATCGAGAGTATCGTAGAGAGTCAACCAAGCCATTTCTTTATATTGGTCGATGCTTTGGATCAGGCGGCGCATAGCAGCAATTCCATCATCAGAATTCTCCGGGATATAACCAAGCTAGAGCAATTTCCGCAAAATTTAAGAATAGTAGCTACTGCGAGACCAGGATATATTAGTGATGAGCTTCCCGATGACAACCGCAAAATGTGCTATATCTCACTATCAAAAGAAGAAAGCGAAGAGGATGTAAGGAAATATATCGAGAATCGCCTACACGAGGTGCGCCCACCTGAGTGGGCGGGAAAGAATAAATGGACGGGAGAGTACAGAGATGCTGCGATCACAAGAATTTTTGATGAAAGCAATGGACTTTTCTTGATTGCGTCGTACCTTTTCAATGAGCTTGAGACCGGTAGTCGAGAGATAGACAAGATTGGAACTGTAAGGCTGGAAAGCCTCAATCAGTACTATCAGGAGTATTTTGGCCGAAACATCAGCGGTGGCAACCAGAAAGCCACAGAGAAGCTGCTCGGTCTTTTGCTGGCTGCGGGCGACCGTGTTCCAACCCCAGTGCTTGAGCAATGTTTTTCTAATGAAGTGGACTTCTACATGGCCATTAAAGCACTTCGGCCACTGCTCGACACGGATAGAGACGGCTATGTATATAGCTTTCACCATCAGCAGGTATCACGCTGGCTTAAGGGTGAGGAAGATACGGTGACGGATATTCGTCCCATGGTGATACTGAGGAAAATAAGGGAAACGCCCAATACAACACTCACAATCGATGTCGCAGAAGCCCACCAAATGCTTTCAGCCGTTTGTTGTGAGAAGAATGTCAGGGCCAAGGTTGCTGGCGGCAATCCCGGAACTTGTATCACCTTGAAAGAAATGTTGAGCAGAGATAATACACATTGCGACAAACTTCCCACTTCAAGAAATCCCCAAGGTATAGCCATCATCGAATACGCTGAAAAGCACGGGCCACGCCATATGATCCGCGCGTTTCCTCCGAATGAACCACAGGTTCTCATTCCCTGCGCGATAAACTTCCTGCATCGTCTTGAATCCAAGGGTCCGGAGTATTGCCAACACACACGGAGACTGACCATGCACTTCGGGGATGTCTTTGAGCAGGGTACTAAGCGCCACAGGAGCTGGATAGAAAAGATCGCTGAAAGCGAATTGGAGGAGCTTACGGAGCATCTCAGTGATGTTTATGAAACCGAGATTTTGATCGGCCCGATGCGCTTGATGCTCGAATGGTTGCTGCTTAAAAACGAGCTGAAATTTAAAGATTCTCTGGTTGAGATTTTTCGCGACAACTATGTGATGCGCTTCGGTATGGCGATGTCGTTTGCACTGGCTTACGAGGAGTACAGTGAGGACAACGGCAACCGCAAGAAGCTAAAAGAATGGATGGAAAAACTTTGGCATAGCGAAAACCTCCATGAGAATGAGATGGGCGCATACGCCATCTGCCTGACTACCGGCATCAACCCGGAGTTTGCTCGCGAGAAAAACTCTCTTTTAAAAGAAGTCAGCAAGGCGCCCATCTATCCACCTCGCTCTGCATACGGCGATCTGCTGTTAAACGACGCTTGCCAAAGAATCTACTGCAATATTGGAAATATCATGTTGGACAGGGAGATTCTTTTGCCTGTGGAAGAATGGAACTGGCAGCGATGGGAACATACCAGGCTCGACGCTATCGACCTGTTCGCTCTCAATGACTGGCAGAACTTAGGAATATTTGAAAATATTCCTGACGATCTGAAAGAAGACGTAAATCGGGCGAGGGGCGCCTTTGCCAAAGCGGAGGAAAACAGAAACAAACTTTACGATAACATTAATCTTTCTCCTGTTTACAGGCAGCTTTTAGATAATTACTGGCGCCTTGGCAAAAAATTCGACTTGATTCGCGGAATCAAAGAAACGCCTCTGGTTGGTGATATAGTTAAGGAAATCATGCCACTGCTGTTTTTCCATCCACTCTGGTGGGTTGCGGAAGCTGCGGCATCGTCGCTGGCATCTCTGGCCGAAAACTCAGATTACCATAGGGACTATATCTATGAGCTTCTGGATGATGACGATTTACCCTGGCGTATCCAGTACGGAGCCATCGAAGCCACCTTCGACCTCCGGCACTTCGATTCGAAATTATTCAGCAAGGCAGTAGAAAAATCGTGTGGGCATAAAGTGGCGCGGGTTCGCGCTCTTTGTGCAGAAAATCTAATTAGCCAGATTATCGAGAATAATTCAAGCCGCCATAAGTTGTTGGGAGATCACAAAGAACACTTGAACCGTTGGTTTTGTGATGACGACTGCTGGGTGCTGGATCACCCTTACCGCTTGCTTTGCGCAATGTGCGAGTGGAGCGAGTTAGAGAAGAATAAGGTATTGGAATGTATTGGAGATGCGAAGGGAGCTGGCCTTCTGTCACCAAGCGATTGGCGTGATCTTTCGACCGACAACTGGAAAAGCGTCATGGAGCGCCAGGAGTTCCTTGAGAAAATTGAGAAATTGCATGTTGAGAAATTGCCATTGCCCGTCTAAATTTTTTGCATTAGTATGTCTTACCAATTTCTTACCTTGAAAGACCTCGCATGGAAACTACCAAACTATCCAGCAAAGGGCAGGTGATTCTGCCTGCTGCGGTACGCGCGGCCAACCAGTGGGAAGCCGGGGTGGAGTTTTCTGTCGAGAGCACCGGCACGGGCGTGTTGTTGCGCCCGATCAAACCGGTGCCAACGACCACGCTGGATGAGGTTGTCGGCTGTGCGGGTTATGCGGGCAAGCCGCACAGCGTGGCGGACATGGATAAGGTTATTACGGCAGAAATCAGGGCGCGCCATGCACGCGGTTGATACCAGCGTATTGGTGCGGTTGCTCACCGGGGATGACGCCGATCAAACGAAGCGCGCGGCTGCGCTATTCAAAAAAGAAGCCATCTTTGTCCCCAAAACCGTTCTGCTTGAAACCGAGTGGGTGTTGCGGCGATTGTACCGCCTTGCCCCGAAGGTTGTGGTGGGCGCATTCCGGAAGTTGAGCGGGCTGGGCAACGTCGAGATCGAGCAGTTACCGGCAGTTACCCAGGCTTTGCAATGGTGTGAGAATGGCATGGATTTCGCCGATGCCCTGCATCTTGCATCAAGCCGTAACAGCAATAAATTTGCCACGTTTGACGGGCAGTTGAAAAAGTCCGCTCCAGCCGGTACGAAACCGGCGGTTCGACTGTTGTAAAAGATGGAGCGCACCCTACGGATTTTGAGGCAGTGGCAATTTTTATGAATTATTCAGAGCTGGCACCCCCTTACATCCGCGCCATCGCGCCCTACCAGCCCGGCAAGCCGATCAGCGAGCTGGAGCGCGAGCTGGGCATCAGCGGCATCGTCAAGCTGGCTTCCAACGAAAATCCGCTCGGGTGCAGCCCGCTCGCCATGGCCGCGATGCAGGGGGCGCTCAAATCCATCGCGCTGTATCCGGATGGCAACGGTTTTGAGCTAAAAGATGCGCTGTCTAAACGTTACGGTGTAGAGCACGCGAGTATCGTGCTGGGCAACGGCTCCAACGACATGCTGGAGCTGGCCGCGCGTGCCTTCCTCTCGGTGGGCGACAAGGCGGTGTATTCGGATCACGCCTTCGCCGTGTATCCGCTGGCGACACAGGCGGTGGGCGCGACCGGCATCAGTGTGGCCGCCATCAATTTTGGTCACGACTTGAAAGCGATGTTAAAAGCCGCTGTCGAGCAGCAAGCCAAGCTGGTGTTTATCGCCAACCCGAACAACCCGACCGGCACTTTCTTGAAGGCGGAAGATCTGCTCGCGTTCCTTCGCGCGCTGCCCGCAAACATACTGGTGGTGCTGGACGAAGCCTACAACGAATATCTGCCGGTAGAGTGCCGCTACGACTCCGTTCCATGGCTGCGCGACTTCCCGAATCTCATCATTTCCCGCACCTTCTCCAAGGCCTACGGTCTGGCCGGGTTGCGGGTGGGCTATGCCTTTGCGAACGCGCAGGTGGCCGACATGATGAACCGCGTGCGCCAGCCGTTCAACGTCAACAGCGTGGCGCAGGCCGCCGCCGTGGCGGCGCACAGATCACGGCGGGCTTGCACGGGCTGGGGTTGGAGTTCATCCCGTCGTTCGGCAATTTTGTCAGTTTCAAAATAGCCGGTGCGGCGCGCATGTACCGCCGCCTGCTGGAGTTGGGCGTGATCGTGCGGCCCATCGCCAGCTACGATATGCCGGAATATCTGCGCGTGAGCATAGGCACGGAAAACGAAAACGAGAAATTTTTATCCGTATTACAACAGGCGTTAGAGGAATCGAAATGATTATCGTAATGGGCAGGGATGTGAATGATGCCGAAGTCGGCGCGGTAGTAAAACGGCTGGAAACGGCGGGCCTGAAGGCCAATATTTCGCGCGGCATCGAGCGCACGGTGATCGGTGCCATCGGCGACGAGCGCCAGTTAACCGTGGAAATGTTTACCTCGCTGCCGGGTGTCGAGTCGGCGATGCACATCGCCAAACAATACAAAATTGTTTCGCGCGAATCGCACAAGGCAAATACTGTCATTGACATCGGCGGCATCCCGCTGGGCGGCAATCAGATCCAGATTATTGCCGGGCCGTGCTCGGTGGAAACGCAGGAGCAGATGGATTTGTCCGCAAAATTCGTGAGCGAGGCCGGTTGCCGCTTGATGCGCGGCGGCGCGTTCAAGCCGCGTACCAGCCCTTATACCTTTCAGGGCAAGGGCAAGGATGGTCTGGATATTTTCCGCAAGGCTGCCGCCCCATACAAATTACCCATCGTCACCGAACTGATGGATGCGCGCCAGATCGAGCTTTTCCTCGAATATGACGTGGACGTGATCCAGATCGGCACGCGCAACATGCAGAATTTCGATCTGCTCAAAGAAGTGGGGCGGCTCAACAAACCGGTGATCCTCAAGCGCGGTATGTCGGCCACCATTGCCGAGTGGCTGATGTCGGCGGAATACATCGCGGCGGGCGGCAACCACAACATCATCTTCTGCGAGCGCGGCATCCGCACCTTCGAGACCTACTACCGCAACGTGCTGGACGTGACGGCGATCCCTGTGCTGAAGAAGGAAACCCATTTGCCGGTGATCGTTGACCCCTCGCACGCGGGCGGCAAGGCGTGGATGGTGCCGGCACTCTCTCAAGCTGCCATTGCCGCAGGGGCGGACGGGCTTCTGGTGGAGATGCACCCGAATCCCTGCGAAGCGTGGTGCGACGCGGATCAGGCACTGACCCCGCAGGAGCTGAAAAAGCTGATGGGCACGTTGGGGGCGATTGCCGGAGCAATCGGGCGCACGCTGTAATAAACCGGGGCACATGCGTCCTCACCGGCGCGTGAGTGAAAGTCGGATCGAGCAGTTTGCTGAATTTATCGGGTTTCGGAATTGCCAAAAATGTCGGCATCTCGGAACTTGCTATGAGCAATCCTGGATGCCAATTTGTTCGAGGAGGAAATCATGGGACTGACTTACGCAGACATCGAAGTTGAGAACCTGTTCACCAGCCGGACATTCAAGACCAAATCGCTGGTTGATTCCGGTGCGGTGTTCTTTACAATCCCGGAGCATATCGCCGTTCAGCTTGGTTATGACTTGACCGAGGTGAGTGTGCGGGAAGTGGTGCTCGCGGATAGCAGCCGGAAAATGGTCCCCATGGTCGGCCCGTTGCGTGTCCGTTTTGCCGACCGTTATTGCGACCTGTCCGCGCTGGTGATGGGCGATGAACCGTTGTTCGGCGCAGTGCCGATGGAAATGATGGATCTGATATTGCATCCCGCCTCGCAAACGCTCATCGTCAACCCAGCCAGCCCATATGTGCCGGTAGCATTGGCGAAGTAAGCGCGGCTCGCCTCTTGTTTTCACAGGGGGTGAAAGGCGAGAAGCAGGCTTTGTAGGGCGGGTTAATGTGAAAATACGCGAAGCGTTCATTCGCCTCCTCTCCCGCAGGCGGGAGAGGATTGAGGTGAGGGAAACGGGCATGGCGAGTTTCATTATCTGGGGTGGCGCTCGCCATGTCCGTTAGCAAAGCGAACCCGCCGGATGTTAGTTTTCATACGGCGCATTACGCCTTCGGCTAATGCGCCCTACGCTGGCTGGCTACACTAGCTTGATGTTTGATGCAGCCTCAGAAAACAGGCATACATCATTTATGTAATTACAATAAAGATAGTGAGAGGTATGTATGAACCTTGGGCGTTTTCATGCGGCGATTCATTCTCTTAATAATGAATTTCAGGAAATAAATATTGCGCAGTTATTAGCGCAGATTCAGGCTGCATTGAAGCAGTCTATTAATACTCCTAATGCATCTACAGCAGAAGCTTTTAAAGCAAGCTATACCAAAACAATTGTCGCGTTGAGTGAGGCATCATCCAATACAACGTTTCCAACAAGGAAGAAAATATTTGAAGACATCGGTGCCGATAGATTTATTGGGAATGGGCTTGCAAACAAAATTACTTCTTTGTTTTCTGAGAATCAGATTACTCCTGCTAATGCTCTCGCCGAATTTCAGACGCTTGTGCAGCAAATTGACCAATTTTATAAACGCATCACAGTTCTTGATGATACGTTTGGGGCGATGGAGTTGGAATATGACGATCTCGAGGCTGGCCAATTTGAGATTGGCTTGTCATTGCCAAGGTCTGTAGTGGGGAGCACTGCTGTCCGGTTAAAAGCCGAACAAATTTAATTGGTTATGCATGGGGTCGGGTTCG
>VIKH01000084.1 GCA_008080515.1 Gallionellaceae bacterium
CGCCAAGGCAGCCCGGCCCGACGCGATCCTCGCGACCGGTCGCTCCGACTATCCGAACCAGGTCAACAACGCGCTGTGTTTTCCGTATATTTTTCGCGGAGCGCTGGATGTCGGCGCTTACACCATCAACGAAGCCATGAAGCATGCCGCAGTGCATGCGATAGCCGAGCTGGCCCAGGCCGAACAACCGGATGCGGCGACCACCGTATACGGCAACGAAAGCCTGACTTTCGGCGCGGACCACCTGATCCCCAAGCCGTTCGACCCGCGCCTGATCACCTGCATCGCGCCGCCCGTGGCGCAGGCGGCAATGGACAGCGGCGTGGCCGAACGGCCGATAGCCGACATGGCCGGCTATCGCGAGCAACTGTCGAATTTCGTGTACCACTCCAATATGCTGATGAAGCCGGTGTTCGCGGCCGCCAAGAAAGCGCCGAAACGCCTGGTGTATGCCGAAGGGGAAGATCCGCGCGTGCTGCACGCGGTGCAGACCGTGGTGGATGAAGGGATAGCCTACCCGATCCTGGTGGGCAACCCGGCGGTGGTCGAGCAGCGCATCGCAAAGCTGGGCTTGCGCATTCGCCCCGGCGAGCATTTCGAGCTGGTAAACCCGGAAAACGATCCGCGCTACCGCGAATATTGGAGCGAGTATCACCGCCTGACACAGCGGCGCGGCATTTCTCCGGAAACCGCCAAACACGAGATGCGCCGCCGCCCCACGCTGATCGCCGCCATGCTGGTGCGCATGGGTTCTGCGGATGCCATGCTGTGCGGGACGATCTCGCAACCGCTCAAACATCTTCACTACATCCACGAGGTTATCGGCCACCCCCCCGGGGTGAACGTCTATGCGGCAATGAATCTCCTGATGCTGCCGAGGCACACGCTGTTTATCTGCGATACGCACGTCAATCTCGACCCGAGCGCGGAACAGGTTGCGGAAATGACCGTGCTGGCTGCCGAAGAAGTGCGCCGCTTCAGGCTGGTTCCAAAAATCGCGCTGCTATCGCATTCCAACTTCGGCAGCCATGACGATGCGTCGGCGCACAAGATGGCGCGCGCCCGCGAACTGCTCGAACAGATGGCGCCGGAGCTGGAAGTGGACGGCGAAATGCACGGCGACGCCGCGCTGTCGGAAAATCTGCGCGCCGGGATTTTCCCCAATTCCCGTTTGAACGGCGCGGCAAACCTGCTGATCATGCCGAGCCTGGATGCGGCCAACATCACCTACAATCTGCTCAAAATGACGGCGGGCGACAACCTCACCATAGGCTCGATTTTATTGGGCGCGAACCGGTCGGCGCACATCCTGACTTCCACCGCGACGCCGCGCCGCATCGTAAACATGAGCGCATTGGCGGTTGCTGGGGCCAAAACGCGTTAAGATGTTGCAGGCATCGAGTTGTTGTATGTGTTTCCTGTGGCAGCATTGAAATCTGTTTATTTGCAGGCTGAAGCATTAGCCACCAACAGCGGAGCATCATTAACCAAGGAGAAACAGCCATGAAATTTCGTAACGCGATGATGTTTGTTCTGGCATTGGGAATCAGCGGAGTTGCCAGCGCTGCGGATGAGATCGTGATCAAGTTCAGCCATGTTGTTGCGGCCGACACGCCCAAGGGCAAGGCGTCGGAGTTCTTTGCCAAAAAGGCGGCGGAGTTGACCAAAGGCAAAGTCAAGGTAGAGGTGTACGCCAATAGCGCCCTGTACAAGGACAAGGAAGAGATGGAGGCGCTGCAAATCGGCGCGGTGCAGATGCTGGCGCCGTCACTGGCAAAATTTGGCCCGCTCGGCGCCAAGGAATTCGAGGTCTTCGATTTCCCGTATATCTTCGACGACTATGCCGAGCTGCACAAGATCACCCAAGGCCCGATTGGCGCGAGCCTGCTGGCCAAGCTCGAACCCAAAGGCATCAAGGGGCTGGCCTTCTGGGACAACGGCTTCAAGTCTTTTTCGGCCAACACACCGATCAAGGCACCGACTGACCTGAAGGGCAAAAAGATGCGCATCCAGTCGTCCAAGGTGCTTGAAGAAGAGATCAGATCCATCGGCGGCTTGCCGCAAGTGATGGCTTTTTCCGAGGTCTATCAGGCCTTGCAGACCGGCGTCGTGGACGGCACGGAGAACCCGATCTCCAACCTCTACACCCAAAAAATGCACGAAGTCCAGAAGCATCTGACCTTGACCAACCACGGCTATCTCGGCTATGCCGTCATCGTCAACAAAAAATTCTGGGAGGGTTTGCCAGCCGACGTTCGCGGCCAGCTCGAACAGGCGATGAAGGAATCTACCGTTTTTGCCAACAAGATCGCCCAGGAAGAAAACAATACCGCGCTTGAAGGCGTGAAAAAGAGCGGCAAGACAACCGTCTACACACCCACCAAGGAAGAAAAAATGGCGTTCAAGAAGGCGATGGCGCCGGTACACACCAAGATGGCAGACCGCGTCGGCGGCGAATTGCTGCAATCCATCTATAAAGAAACCGGTTTCGACCCGAACAAACTGTAAGCCTTTGTGCGCTGCTCCGCCGTCGTAAAAAAACGTCGGCGGTTTTTGCCGCACGACAGTGCGTTCAACCTGAAAAACTTACTTGGCCACAGAGCACACAGAGATCACAGAGGGAAAGCAATAAGCAGTTTCTCTGTGTGCTCTGTGTTCTCTGATGCAACTACTAGCCACTCGACTAGGCTGTCAAAAAACGCCAGCCAACTCGCTGGTTATGTGGCTTGAATTGCGGTTTTAAGGTTCAACAGAAACAGCGCTAACCGGGGTGGGTTTCGCCCATGAAATATCTCGATCATCTCGAGGAATGGATCATCACCTTCCTCATGGCCGCCGCGACGCTGATCATATTTGTCGCCGTACTCCACCGTTACGCTGCCGGCGTGAATATTCCCGGCCTGCAGGACTGGCTCCTGTCGCTCAACTTCACCTGGGCGCAGGAGCTCACCATTATCATGTTCGTCTGGATGGCCAAATTTGGTGCGGCCTACGGGGTACGCACCGGCATCCACGTCGGGGTTGATGTGCTGATTAACCGGCTCAACGAAAAGACGCGCGCAAAATTTATCGTTTTTGGCCTGCTTGCCGGAGCAGTTTTCACCGGGATCGTTGCCGCGCTCGGCGCTTATTTTGTCTGGGAAAACGGCGCACATCACGCCTTTCTGGGGCTGACCGGCCAGCCGGTCGGCGACATCCCGAAAGGGCCGACCACGCCCGATCTCGAATGGCCGACGTGGATGGTGTATTCGGCGATCCCGCTCGGCTCCAGCCTGATGTGCTTTCGCTTCCTGCAGGTTACGGTCGGTTTCCTCAAAACAGGCAGCCTGCCGCACCACGACCACGGCCAGGTTCAGGGCCTCGACGAAGGTCCGCAGGATGATATCAATGTGTATGCGATAGATGACAACCTGCATCCGAGAGATCACGACCACCCGCTGACCGGGCAAGCGCGCCACCCTGAATACAAAAACGGAAAGCAGCAATGAACGCCGCGATCATCATCTCGCTGTTGCTGGTTCTCATGCTGACCGGAATGCCGATCTCGATTTCTCTCGGCCTCACCGTACTCAGCTTCCTGTTTCTGTTTACGCAGGTGCCGATCGAATCCGTCGCGATGAAGCTGTTCACCGGCATCGAAAAATTCGAAATCATGGCGATTCCGTTCTTCATTCTCGCCGGCAATTTCCTCACCCACGGCGGTGTGGCGCGGCGCATGATCCGGTTTGCTTCATCCATGGTCGGCCACTTTCACGGTGGCCTGGGCATGGCCGGCGTGCTCGCCTGCGCCCTGTTTGCGGCAATCTCCGGCTCTTCGCCGGCGACGGTCGTGGCGATCGGCTCGATACTTCTGCCGGCCATGATCAAGGCGGGTTTCCCCAACCGGTTCGGCGCCGGCATCATCACGACTTCCGGGGCGCTCGGTATCCTGATCCCGCCCTCCATTGTCATGGTCATGTATTCGGTGGCGACCAACACCTCGGTCGGCGCGCTGTTCATGGCGGGCGTGGTGCCGGGTATCGCGCTGGCATTCGTGCTGGGCGCGGTAACCTGGCATCGCGCGAGGAAGTTCAACTATCCGCGCATGCCCAAGGCCGGTTTCGCCAAGCGTATGAAGGCGTTCCGCGAGTCGGCGTGGGGCCTGCTGCTGATCGTGATCGTCATGGGTGGCATCTACTCCGGCATGTTCACGCCGACCGAAGCGGCGGCAATGGCTGCGGTCTATGCCTTCGTTATCGCCGTTTTTATCTACAAGGATTTGAGCATCAAGGATGTGCCGCAAGTGCTGCTCAACTCGGCCAACATGTCGGCGATGCTGCTCTACATCATCACCAACGCCATGCTCTTCTCGTTCATCATGACCAACGAGAACATCCCGCAGGCGCTGGCAAACTGGATGCTGGGGCACGGCCTGGGCATGATCACCTTCCTGCTCGCCTGCAACGTCATCCTGCTGCTCGCCGGCAACTTCATGGAGCCTTCATCCATCGTGCTGATTTTCGCGCCGATACTGTTTCCGGTTGCGGTCAAGCTCGGGATTGACCCGGTACACTTCGGCATCATGATGGTGGTGAACATGGAGGTCGGGATGTGCCATCCGCCAGTCGGCCTCAACCTTTATGTCGCTTCAGGCGTCACCAAAATGGGGATTACCGAACTGACCATTGCGGTCTGGCCGTGGCTGCTTTCCATGCTCGGCTTCCTGCTGCTGGTCACCTATTGGCCTGGGTTGTCGCTGTGGTTGCCGCGCATGCTTGGCATGATGTAATTCCAGTTCCATTTTAGAAGTGCAACATTGGCAACGTAGGGTGGATAAAGGCCACAGGCCGTATCCACCGTGCAATGGCGGATACGGCGCTTCGCGCCTTTATCCACCCTGCAAAATTACTGCCTCGGTAAAATAGAACTGGAATAACGGCGCCGGAAGCTTTTCCGGGGTTGCTATTTCATGTCCCGAAAACCTGCGCAGCCGCGAGAAGCTGCCCATCCTCGCCCCGCGCACCCAGCAGAGAAATTCCGAGCGGGCAACCATCCTTTTCCAGCAGCGGCATCGAAACCTGCGGCAGCCCGGCGACGGCAGCAATGCAGGTGCGCTGCATGGTGTTGAGGCGGGAAGCCCGCGCCTCATCTATGGAACGCCCCTTTGGCGGCGCGATGCCGGGAGCGGTCGGAAAAATGATCAGCGTGCCGGGAGCAACAATGCTTTCAATCTGGCTGATAAGCTGTTTCCTGACCGCCCTCTTCTCTTCCATCTCGCTGCGGGTAACGGAAGCTATTTTCTCCAGCCTGCCGCGTATCTCGGCGCCAAAGGTATCGAGGTGCTGGAATATCCATGCGCCATGCGCCTGGTTCAATTCCCACCACTGGATGTTGCGCAGCGTTTCGATCCAGGTTGTGAAATCCGGTTTGCCCAGTTCGATTTCTGCGATCTCGAAAGGCCTGCCGGAAAGCTTCTGCAAAAACGCATCGTATAGCGCCGCGATATCGGGGTCGCTTGTATCGAACAAATCGCGCGCGATCAGGAGCCTGCTGGTGCTTAACGCCGGGGCTTTTTTGCCGAGCAGCGCTTCGCCCACCCGCGACAGCATCTCCGGCGTGCGGGCGAACCAGCCCGCCGCATCGAAGCTCTGCGCCAGCGGATGCACACCTTGCAGCGGGATCGTTCCATACGTTGTGCGAATACCGTAAATGCCGCAATAGGAAGCCGGTATGCGCATCGAACCGGCGGTATCGGTACCCAGCGCGAAATCCACCAGGCCGCCCGCGACCGCCGCTGCCGAACCGCTGGAAGAGCCGCCGGGTATCCTGCCCGGGCATCTGGAATTGAGCGGGGTGCCGTAGTGAAAGTTTTCGCCATCGAGCGAAAACGCCATCTCATCCGAAATGGTTTTCCCGATCAGGGTGGCACCTTCGTTCAGCAGCATCTCGACGGCGGGCGCGGTCGTTTGCGCCACCGGGTGCGTGCTTTTCCAGTACGGATTCCCGGCACCCGTGACAAACCCTTTGACATCGTACAGCTCCTTTACCGCGAAGGTCAGCGGGGAAAGCCTTCCCTCTTGGTGCGGCTTGACTGTAATCATCTCGCCGGAGACGAAGGCGTGGCAGGGGTCGGTGGGTCGCATAGGAAGGTAGTTATTTAGCAATACAGCGAGTGGCGTTATGCAGCATCATTTCGCGCCACGTTTTGAATAGAGGATAGTGCCATCATGCCGCCTGCGTAGAGCCAGCTTCTCCTCCATAACAAGCTGATCCAAAACTGATGAGATTAACTTGGCTGAAGGCTTTGAACTCCTGTTTGTCAGCCACCAATTAAAAACTCCTTCAACCGTATCGCCAGCATTCGGATGAGCCTCTAAATAACGAATAATCTCTTCGGCAAGCTCTCGGACATTTTGATCTCTGATTTTTGAAAACATATGCAGTTTCGATCTGATCAAACCATGCGCTACAGCAACACGTTTACCGAACCCACACTGTCTTCGCGTTCACGAATTCGAGCATCCCCAGCCGCGACAGCTCGCGCCCGTAGCCCGAGGCCTTGATGCCGCCGAAGGGCAGGCGCGGATCGGATTTGACCATGCCGTTAATGAAGGTGCAGCCGGCCTCGATTTGCGCCGCCAGTTGTTCGGCACGGGCCGTGTCCTGGCTCCAGATGGAGGAGCCGAGGCCGAAGCGGGTGTCGTTGGCGATGCGTAGCGCGTCCTCCTCGCTTGCGGCGCGGATGATGATCGCCACCGGGCCGAACAGCTCTTCGCGCCAGGCACAGGTTTTTGCGGTAACGCGATCAAGGATCGAGGGCTGGTAGAAAAATCCTTCGCGTACCGCAGGCTGGCAACCGGTCACCGCCACCGCGCCTTGCGCGATGGAATCGCAAACCTGCCGGTGCAGCGTTTCGCGCAGGTCGGCGCGCGCCATCGGGCCGATTTGCGTGGCCTCAAGCATAGGGTCGCCGAGCTTAAGCGCTTCCACTTTTTCCTTGAGGCGGAGCAGGAATTCGTCGGCGATCTGCGGCACGACGATGAAGCGCTTGGCGGCGATGCAGGATTGCCCGCAATTCATGAAGCGCGAGGCCATCGCCATGTTGACGGCATGTTCCATGTCGGCGTCGTGCAGCACGATGAACGGGTCGGAGCCGCCCAATTCCAGCACGCACTTTTTTAGATGCTGTCCGGCGCATGCCGCGACCTTGCGTCCGGCGGCTTCCGATCCGGTGAGCGTGACCGCATGCACATGCGGGCTGGCGATGGCTTCGGCGACCTGCTCGACTTCGATCATCAGGTTGGTAAACACGCCGTCCGGCAATCCGCAGTCGCGGAAGATGGCCTCGCTGGCAAGCGCGCACTGCGGCACGTTGGGCGCATGTTTCAGTGCCAGCGCGTTGCCCGCCATCAAGGCCGGGGCGGCGGCGCGGAACACCTGCCAGAACGGGAAGTTCCACGGCATGATGGCGAGCACCACGCCGAGAGGGGGGTGCGCGACATAGCTTTTCCCGGCGTCCGATGCCACCGGCTCGTCGCGCAAAAATTCTTCCGCATGTTGCGCGTAGTATTCGCAAACCCCGGCGCATTTCTCGACCTCGGCGCGTGCTTCGCGCAGCAGCTTGCCCATTTCCTGCGTAATGAGGGCGGCGTAGCGGTCACGCTGCGCGCGCAGTTGCATCGCCACCTCGCGCAGCACTTTCGAGCGTTGGATAAACGGTGTTTGCGCCCAGGCATGCTGCGCGCGATGGGCTCTTTCCAAGGCTTGCGCCAACCGGTCGGATTCCCAACTGGCGCAGGTTTGAATTATCTGGTTGGTGGTCGGGTTCAGGCTGATGTGCGGCACGGCAATCATTCCGCGAGCGAGGCACGAACGCTGGCACGCGCGCCGAGGCGGACAAACCATGCCGCCAGGCTCGGATGGGCGCCGCGCCAGTCGCGGTCGGCCTGGCGCAAATCCAGGTAGATCAGCGCGCTCACCAGCGCCAGGTCGGCCAGCGTGACCGTTGCACCCTCACACCATTCGCGTTGCCCAAGCTGGCCGGAGGCATGATTGAGCGCCCGCCCGATGGCGTCGTTGTGGCGGGCGACGGCCTCGGTGTTCTGTTGATCCGCCTGGCGCAACACTTCGTTGCGCACCGCGACAGCCGAATCCATGATGCCGTCCGCCAGCGCTTCCCAGCGCTTCACCCGCATCCGCTCCAGCGCGTTGGCGTGGGGGATGAGGATGGGCGCATCATTCAGTGAGTCAATATATTCGGCGATGACGGGCGAATCAAAGACGCAGGTGCCGTCATCGAGTATCAGCGCCGGGATACGCCCCAGCGGATTGGCGCGCGCGACCTGGCTACCCGGCTCACGGGGCGGGTCTACGAGGTATGCGTGAGGAATGTTTTTTTCCAGCAGGACCAGGCGCACCTTGCGCACATATGGGCTGGTATTAGTGCCGAGCAGTTTCATCATGGTGGGGGGGTAATTCCGATGTGCTTTCAATGGTGGTGATTGGCGTTCCGAATCGTGAAGTAACAACGCCCGCTTGCGCGGGCGTCATGTCTGTCAGGTTGCGAAGCAAAAAACATGCGCCTGACCAATCCTGCGGTTACGATTGCAGCTCGGCCAGCACGCCATCCAGCATCTTTTTGGCATCGCCGAACAGCATACGGTTGTTTTCCTTGTAGAACAGCGGATTGTCCACACCCGCATAGCCGGAAGCCATGCTGCGCTTCATCACGATCGAGGTCTTGGCCTTCCACACTTCCAGCACCGGCATGCCGGCGATGGGACTATTCGGGTCATCCTGCGCGGCCGGATTGACGATGTCGTTGGCACCGATCACCATGGCGACATCGGTATCGGGAAAGTCCTCGTTGAGCTCGTCCATTTCCAGCACGATGTCGTAGGGTACTTTGGCCTCGGCCAGCAGCACGTTCATGTGGCCGGGCATGCGGCCTGCCACCGGATGGATGCCGAAGCGCACGTTGATGCCCTTCTCGCGCAGCAGCTTGGTGATCTCATAGACCGTATGCTGCGCCTGCGCCACCGCCATGCCGTAGCCCGGCACGATGATCACGTTCCTGGCTTCGCGCAGCAGTTCGGCGGTCTCGACGGCAGTGACGGAGACGACTTCGCCTGCGGGCTGTTGTGCCTCGCCACTCGGCGCCGCAGCGGGAGTGCCGCCGCCGGTGCCGAAGCCGCCCGCGATCACGCTGATGAAATGGCGGTTCATCGCGCGGCACATGATGTAGGAAAGAATCGCGCCAGAGGAACCGACCAGCGCGCCGGTAACGATCAGCAGGTCGTTATTCAGCATGAAGCCGGTCGCCGCCGCCGCCCAGCCGGAATAGCTGTTCAGCATGGATACCACCACCGGCATGTCGGCACCGCCGATGGCCATCACCATGTGGATGCCGAACAGCAGCGCGATGGCGGTCATCACGATCGTCACCCACCGAGTGGGATTGCAGGAATTTCCAGCCGAAGAAAATAACCACCAGCAGGCCCAGCAGGTTTATCCAGTGGCGCGCGGGCAGGAGCAACGGTTTGCCGCCGATCTTGCCGGACAGTTTGCCGAAGGCAATGATGGAGCCGGAAAAAGTCACCGCGCCGATCAGGATACCGATGTAGATTTCCATCTCGTGAATGGCTTTTTCGGCGCTGGTCAGGTTGGCCGATGCCGACGGGTCAATGTAATTCGCATAACCGACCAGACAGGCCGCAAGGCCGACCAGGCTGTGCATCAGCGCGACCAGTTCGGGCATCTGCGTCATCTTCACCACGCGCGCGGCAAAGATGCCAACACCGCCGCCGACCACCATGGCGCCGATGATCCACGGAATGCCTGCCATCGTGACGCGCGGCCCGAAGATGGTCGCCAGCACGGCCAGCGCCATGCCGATCATGCCGTAAAGGTTGCCGCGCCGCGAAGTCTCCGGATGAGAGAGGCCGCCGAGGCTGAGGATGAAAAGTATCGTCGCGCCGATATAGGAGACGGTTGCCAGACTTTCAGACATTATTTTGCCCCTTATTTGCGGAACATCGCCAGCATGCGCTGGGTGACGGCGAAACCGCCGAGCATGTTGACTGCGGTGAGTGCCAGCGCGGCGACCGCAAGACCAAGGATCAGCCCCCTGCCATCGCCCCCTCCGTCAACCGGCGGCGCAACCTGCACCAGCGCGCCGATGGCAATGATGCTGGAAATGGCGTTGGTCACGCTCATCAGCGGCGTGTGCAGAGCGGGTGTGACGTTCCACACCACCATGTAGCCGACGAAGCAGGCCAGCACGAACACGGTGAAATGCCCGAGGAATGCCGCTGGCGCGTAGGCGCCGATCAACCAGAACAGGATGGCGGCGACGCCGAACATAATCGCCAGCGTGCTTCCCGGCATCGGCTCACCACCTCCACCATGCCCGTGACCCTTGGCGGCGGGTGCAGCCGCTTTTGCGGCAGCCGGTTTGGCCGGTGCGGCCGGCAGCTTCGGCGCGGGTGGCGGCCAGGTAATGTTGCCTTCCTTGATGACCGTCAGTCCGCGGATGGCGTCATCTTCCATATTGACGTTGATGATGCCGTCTTTGGTCTTGCACAACTCTTCGGTGAGGCGGAACAGGTTGGTGGCGTACAGCGTGGAGGATTGCTTGGCCAAACGCGAGTTCAGATCGGTGTAGCCGAGAATGGTCACGCCATGCTTCACCACCGCCCGACCGGGCTCGGTCAGCTCGCAGTTGCCCCCCCGCTCGGCCGCCATGTCAACGATGACACTGCCGGGCTTCATGCTCTGCACCATCTCGGCAGTGATCAACCGGGGCGCGGGTTTGCCGGGGATCAGCGCGGTGGTGATGATGATGTCCACCTCGCGGGCCTGCTTGGCGTACATCTCGCGTTGAGCCTGCTGGAAGCCCTCGCTCATCACCTTGGCGTAACCGCCGCCGCCGCCGCCCTCTTCCTCATAATCCACCTTGACGAATTCACCGCCCAGCGACACGACCTGATCGGCCACTTCGGCACGGGTGTCGTTGGCGCGCACGATGGCACCCAGGCCCGCAGCGGTACCAATCGCCGCCAGGCCGGCCACACCGGCACCGGCGATGAAGACCTTGGCTGGCGGCACCTTGCCGGCGGCGGTGATCTGGCCGTTGAAGAAACGGCCAAAGGCGTTAGCCGCTTCGATCACGGCGCGGTAGCCGGCGACGCCCGCCTGTGAGGTCAAGGCATCCATCTTCTGTGCGCGGCTCAACATGCGCGGCAGCGCATCTATGGCCAGCACGGTGGCCTTCCTGGCGGCGAGCTGCTGCATCAGTTCCGGGTTTTGCGCCGGCCAGATGAAACCGATCAAGGTGCCGCCCTCGCGCATCAAACCGATTTCTTCAGCCGTCGGCACGCACACCTTGAACACGATGTCGGAAGACGACCACAACTGCGCCGCCCCTTCAATAATTTCTGCGCCCGCAGCGCGGTAAGTGTCGTCGCTGCAATTCGCCGCATCCCCGGCGCCGGATTCCACCGCAACCCTGAAGCCCAGCTTGATCAGTTTTTCGACAGCCTCCGGGACGGTGGCGACACGTTTTTCTCCCGCCGCTGTTTCGCGGGGAATTCCTATCATTAGAGGCATAGTGGTCTTCTCGCTACGGTTAAATTGTTCATGGCGCGCCGCCATCAAAGAGCAACCCGCAAGCGCGCGGGCGTGATGTTACGGATTAATCTTCCGGCTATCAACCTTCTGTTTGGCCACCCCAGCGTCACGATGGATATTCCCCGATTCTCATGGTTGCGGAAGGAGGCGGGTCACCGCGCGTGTCTATCCGCATGATCTTCCAGTCTTTCACATGGGTAAATACGGTGGCAACCAGATTTTCCTTGTCGCCTTCGTCGGCCAATTTCATTACGATTCCCTGCGGAGACCTGTAGCCAAACGGCTGTCGGGCAGGCGCTCGGGTTGCCTGCGCGCGAGGCGAGCAACCGACCGTTCGCTGCCTGATTAGATGGGGTGGCTGAACGGGCTCGAACCGTCGACAACCGGAATCACAATCCGGGGCTCTACCAACTGAGCTACAGCCACCATAAAACTATTGGCGTGCCCGACAGGAATCGAACCTGTAACCCCCAGCTTAGAAGGCTGGTGCTCTATCCGGTTGAGCTACGGGCACAATTCTTTTCTTGGGTAATTTTTAGAATCACTAGAACCTGGTCGGGGTGGAGAGATTCGAACTCCCGACATCCTGCTCCCAAAGCAGGCGCGCTACCGCGCTACCAGGCTACGCTACACCCCGAAGGCTGCGCATTATACACATTAAATTTTTCGGCGCAAGCCCCCACCTCCCCTCTACAATCCGCGCCGCAAAATTCAACAAGGGGATGAGGATGGACGAGCCAGTTTTACGCGCCGCGCTGGTGGCGATGTGTTTGCGCTTGGAGGCGTTGGGGCTGAATCATGGCACGGCGGGCAATGTGTCGGTGCGCTGCGGGGAGGGGGTGTTGATTACCCCGTCCGGCATGGGCGCGGCGGGACTGACGGCGGACGATTTGGTATGGGTGGGCATGGACGGCAGTGTGCGCGGACGTTGGCAACCGTCGAGCGAATGGTTGTTTCACCGCGACATTTTGCGCGCCCGTCCCGAATTCAATGCGGTGATTCACACCCATGCCACTGCCGCCAGCACCTTGGCGTGTTTGCGGCGCGACATTCCGCCGTTTCATTACATGGTCGCGCTGCTGGGCGGCGACAATATCCGCTGCGCGCCATATTCCACCTTTGGTACGCAAGCTCTGTCCGATCGCGCCTTAACCGCCCTTGAAAATCGCCGCGCCTGTTTGCTGGCGAATCACGGCATGATTGCCGCTGGACGTGATTTGGACGAAGCCTTGAAAATGACCATCGAAGTGGAAAACCTCAGCGAGCTTTTCGTGCGTATTTTGCAAATTGGCGAGCCAGTGTTGCTTACCCCCGCCGAATTTGCCGAAGCCCAAGCCAAATTCGCTGGCTACGGGCAACGCCACGCCGCCGCATGAGCAGCTTCGCCGAGCGTCTGATTCGCTGGCAACGGCAACACGGGCGGCATGATTTGCCGTGGCAAGGCGCGGATGCGTACCGCGTTTGGCTGTCGGAAATCATGTTGCAACAAACCCAAGTCAGCACGGTGTTGCCGTATTACCAGCGTTTTGTCGCCAGCTTTCCCGATTTACCAACCTTGGCGGCGGCAAGCAGCGAACAGGTGTTGGCGCATTGGAGCGGTTTGGGGTATTACGCCCGTGGTCGCAATTTGTACCGCGCCGCGCAGCAGATCGTGGCGCAGCACGGCGGCGAGTTTCCGCGCCAGTTTGAGGATATTTTGGCATTGCCGGGCGTGGGTCGCTCTACCGCCGCAGCGATTTGCGCCTTGGCGTATCACGAAAAGCGCGCCATTTTGGACGGCAATGTGAAGCGCGTGCTGGCACGGTTTTGCGGTATTCACGGCGTGCCCAGCGACAAAACGGTGGAGGCGCAACTGTGGCAACAAGCCGAAGTCCTGCTGCCCGCGCAAGCCATCGCCACCTACATCCAAGCACAGATGGATTTTGGCGCAACCCTATGTACTCGCAGCCGCCCGCGTTGCGCAGAATGCCCGCTGCGCAGCGATTGCGTCGCCTATCAAAGCGATCAAGTTGCGCTATTGCCCACGCCACGTGCGCGCAAAGCCTTGCCGGAAAAGTCCGCCACGTTTTTGCTGTTATGCCACGACGGGCAGTTTTTGCTGCAACAACGTCCGCCATCTGGGATTTGGGGTGGGTTATGGTGTCCTCCGCAAACCGATGATTTGCCCGAATTTTTGCAAACGCATGGTTTAAGTGCGCCGCATCCGCTGCCGCCGTTTACCCATACCTTTACCCATTTCAAACTGCACATCACCCCGTTGTTTTTGTCGCTGGCGCAAAAGCCGAGCGGGTTAGCAGGGAAATGGCTATCGCTCAATGCCGCCCTGCACGCCGCCATTTCCACGCCCGTGCGGCAAATGTTGCTGGCATGTCGCCAAGCTCATTTCACAGAAGCCGAGCCCGCGCCAGTCGATAGCAAAACCCCCCACAATACTGACTATTGATTGTGAATTTGTTGCGTTGCTTTGTTTGAAAGCACTGGGTAGAGCGAGTAAGATGCACGGAATTCAATAGTCGGGAGAATCCATTATGAGTTTTGTTCCAAACCAGAAACGTCCCAAGCATCTCGCCTTGCATCTCATCAAACTTCCTCTGCCTGGCTTCGTTTCTATCCTACATCGCGTCAGCGGCTTCCTGTTGTTCCTTGCCCTTCCTATTTTGTTGTTGATTTTGCAATCCAGTCTGCGCTCGGCTGAAAGCTATGCGCAATTGGCCAGCACCTTGTCGCACCCGTTGCTGAAGCTGATGTTGCTGGGCTTACTGTGGGGATTTTTGCATCATTTTTGCGCAGGACTGCGCTATTTGGCGATTGATTTGCACTGGGTGCATAACTTGGCACAAGCGCGTTTGACGAGCAAAGTCGTCATGGCAGTCAGCTTGACATTGACCGTTTTGATGGGAGTGAAATTATGGTAGATCGAGTGGTCGTAGGCGCGCATTACGGCTTGCGTGATTGGTTGGCGCAGCGCATCACAGCGGTGGTGATGGCGGTTTATACGCTGTTTATGTCGGGCTGTTTGTTGAAAGCCACGGGGGGGTATGACGGCTGGAAAGAAGTCTTCGCTGGTCAAGGAGTGAAAACCTTTACCCTGCTGTTTTTATTGAGCTTGTTCTACCACGCGTGGATCGGCATTCGTGACATCGTGATGGATTACGTGAAGCCCGCCGGTGTGCGCTTGGTCATTCATGTGTTGGTGATTTTGGTCTTGGTGCTGTACGTCATCTGGTCAGTACAAATTTTGTGGGGTGTGTGATGAGTGTGGCAAAACGAACGTTTGATGTGGTGGTGGTCGGCGCGGGTGGCGCGGGGATGCGCGCTGCGTTGCAACTGGCACAAGCTGGACTGAAAGTCGCGGTGTTGTCTAAAGTCTTCCCGACTCGCTCACATACCGTGGCAGCGCAAGGCGGGATTGCTGCCTCGTTGGGCAATGTGAACGAAGACAATTGGCTGTGGCACATGTATGACACCGTCAAAGGCTCGGACTATTTGGGCGACCAAGACGCGATTGAGTATATGTGCCGCGCTGCGCCGGAAGTGGTGTATGAGCTGGAACACTTCGGGATGCCGTTCGACCGTTTGGACAGCGGCAAAATTTACCAACGTCCCTTCGGCGGTCACATGCAAGGTTTCGGCAAAGCTCCAGTGCAACGCGCTTGCGCGGCGGCGGATCGTACCGGACACGCCTTGTTGCACACTTTGTATCAACAAAACGTTAAAGCCAACACCCATTTCTTCGTGGAATGGATGGCGTTGGATTTGATCCGCGATGCGGATGGCGATGTCTTGGGCGTGACCGCACTGGAAATCGAAACCGGCAACGTGATGATGTTCCATGCGCGTGCCACCTTGTTCGCCACCGGCGGCGCAGGGCGGATTTTCCAATCCAGCACCAATGCC
>VIKH01000085.1 GCA_008080515.1 Gallionellaceae bacterium
GAACCCGACCCCATGCATAACCAATTAAATTTGTTCGGCTTTTAACCGGACAGCAGTGAGATTACACTGAAAATTATGGCGCCCAGCTTGAAGATTTCGTAGTGGTTTTTCTCCGCGTTTTGATGCCCCGCCTGCCTTCCGAGCCTACCCATACCGACAATGCGCCAAGAGATACAAGGGCGATGGCGATCAAGGCCAGGATCAGAAATATCCAGTGCATAAATACTCTTTCAATTGATGGTTGGAAAAAACAAAACGCCCCAAGCCGGACAGACCTGGAGCGCTTTGTGAGTGGGTGCTGGCCTGCGGACTTTCCAATACCGACCCACAGATTTTTTATACCGACCCACGGACTTTCGGTATTTCGATCCCCGGAAATGCAAAAAACCACCCAAAAAGGTGGTTTAATAGTCCGCATATCGCACGCTAACTGCAAGATACTACTTGAGAAACTCTGTGGCTCCCCCAGCCTGGACTCACAGGAGCAGATGGAACTACGCCAAATTCAACTGTGCCTTTGATTTCCTGCCCGGCGCTGGTAGCGGAGTATACCCAGCTACACGACAAGTTATCCCCTCAACTTTCTTGCCCTTCACAAACCTGGTCGTATAGCACGCCACGACCTCGTTTTTGGAGGTAAGCTCCAACAAATGGCGGCGAACGTTGGCAAGCGAGATACCTGTGGCAACTGCAATCTCGGTGTCGAGCTGCTCACCATTTTTCTTTAGGTACTGTAGGATTTCATTCATAGTTTCAGTGCCTCCAGTTTTATTAATCTTTAAATACCGACCCACGGACTTTCGGTATTTCGATCCCCGGAAAAACAAAAAGGCCACCTTTTGGATGGCCTAATGATCCGCATATCACACGCTAACTGCAAGATACTACTTGAGAAATTCTGTGGCTCCCCGACCTGGACTCGAACCAGGGACCTGCGGATTAACAGTCCGTCGAATTGATGAGGGCGCTATCCTACTAACTATGGGCTATTCGGTCAACACTTGTTCTTGCACACTTGTTCTTGCCTAAAAAATTGGCAGAACGAAACCGGGTACCGGAAGGCGAAAAGCCGAGGGAAGCTCAAAATCTGGACGGGTCAATCAAGGGGGAGCACTTTTCTGGGTTGGGGTGCTTTCGGCAAACAACTGCTCGCGATTTTCCTCGAAGTAGTGCAACGTCTTGTGTACCGCCTTGACTACGGCGCGCGGGGTGATCGTCGCCCCCGCCATGTAGTCGAATTGCCCGCCATCTTTCTTCAATTTCCAGCCGCCTTCCTGGTAACGCTGGTGCGAAGCGCCGTCGAACTGGCTGACCCAGCGGTTTTTGGCGAACTCGATATAGTCTCCCAGGCCTGGCGTTTCCTTGTGCTGCACCACGCGCACGCCGCTGATGGTGGCATCGGCCCGGATGGACACGATCAGGCTGATCCTGCCGCTGTAGCCGTCCGGCGCGACCGCTTCCAGCACCACGGCGGATGGCTTGCCTTGCAGGCGCGCGCGGTAGGCGATGCCGGGGCGGGTGGTGCCAAGCTGCTTGCTTGGCGGGATGACCAGCGTGTCTTTAACGATGTCGTTGTCGAACAATGCGGCAGGAACGATCTGTTTTATCAGCTTGAGCTTCTCCGCTTCTTCGCTTCTCACGATCTGGTCGCGCGTGAGGTTAAAAGTGAAGGCCAGCACCGCAGTACCGATCACGGCGAAAACCAGCAGCTTGAGCGCAGTTTTCAGGGTGGATCGGATGGCAGTTTCGCTCATTTTTTGCCACCTTTCTCGCCGAACACTCTGGGCTGGGTGTAGGCGTCAAGCAGTGGCACGCAGAGGTTCATCAGCAAAGTGGCGAATGCCACTCCATCCGGAAAGCCGCCGAAGACGCGGATGACGTAAGTGAGCACGGCGGCACCCGCCGCAAAGATCAGCTTGCCTTTCGGTGTGGTCGGGCCGGACACCGGGTCGGTCAGGATGAAGAATGCGCCCAGCATCGCCGCACCGGACATCCAGTGGAACAGCGGCGCAACATACAGGCCGGGATCGGCCAGATGAAAGAGGCCGGCCACACCAAACAGCGTCCCGAGGAAGGCGACCGGAACATGCCAGGTGATGATGCGGTTGAGCAGCAAATAAATGCCGCCTGCCACATAACCGAGCGCCACCATCTCGCTGTCCTTGCCTGCCAGATAGCCGTAAACCGGCATTCCCAGAATTTCTTTTACCGGCCGTTCGAGATGCAACTGTGTTTTCAGCGTATCCAGCGGTGTCGCCGCCGTGATGGCGTCGAATGCCGTACCGCCCGGCAAGGCACCGGAAAATATGTAGCGCAGTTGGCTGATAAAGTCTATTTCCGTTGCGCCCAGGCCATGTGGCGCGAGCCAATGGGTCATCTGCGCCGGGAAAGAGATGACGAGCACGGCATAAGCGACCATTGCCGGGTTAAAAGGGTTGTTGCCCAGTCCTCCATACAACTGCTTGGCGATGCTGATGGCGAACGCGACACCCACCACCACCAGCCACCACGGCGCCAGCGGCGGGATGGACAGCGCCACCAGCCATGCGGTGACCAGTGCGCTGTTGTCGCCCAGAAACGGTTTGATCGGGCGGTCGCGCAGCTTGAGCATGGCCGCTTCGGTGGCCAGCGCGGTGAGGCTGGCCAGCGCCAGCGACACCAGGATGGCCGGGCCAAAATACCAGATGGTCAACGCGATGCCGGGCAAGAGCGCGAGCAGCACCTTGAGCATGATTGCAGAAACGCTGGGTGCCTGGTGGATGTAGGGCGGGTTCATGGGTTGGATTTCTGTCGCAAATTACAATTTAGCCACGGATGAACACGGATGAAACACGGATTAAAAGACAAGCCGCTTGAATTCAACCCTGGTTCGCCCGAAGTTGATCAGCAGCCCGACCTTGAAGCCAGTGGCCTTAAGTTCATTAAGTAATTGCGGCTCATCTTGCCGGTTGTAAACGGGTGCAATTTTCAACTCGACCACTACCGCCCCCTCAACCAGTAGATCGGCAAAATAATCGCCGACGATAATGCCCTTGTATGCCACTTTGACCGGATACTCGATTTCTGCTCGAAACCCACGGCTAATCAGTTCGGCCTGCAATGCCTTCTGATAAACACGCTCCAGAAATCCGTAACCCAGCGTATTGTGCACCTCGAAAGCCGCGCCAATAATTTGCTTGGTCAGTTCTTCGTGAACAAGATTCTCCATCCGTGTTTCATCCGTGTTCATCTGTGGCTTGCTCCGTTTTTCCTGATGCTTGCCCCTGCGCCAATTCGCGCGCCTTGGCGCGCCGCGCTTCGATTTCGGCAATCTCGGCTTGCTGCTGGGATGTCAGAGAGTCCATGTTTTTTGGCTTGACTGCTGCGGCCTGTTCTCTGGCGCGTTCGAGCGCGGCTTGAATGCGCGCTTGCGCGCTGCCGTCCTGTGAGACACCGGTTGCGGGGGCGGACTGCCTGGCGGCGAGCGCGGCCTTTTCTTTCTGCGCCAGCTTCTCGGCTTTCTCCTGCTTGTCGCGCTCGATTCGCATCTGGCGGTATTCGTACCGCTCGCGCGCCAGGGCGGCAGCGGCGCTTTCGTGTTCGAGCGCCCGCAACTCGCTCTTGGCAAAACGGAAATACTGTACCAGCGGAATATGGCTGGGGCAGACATAGTTGCAGGCTCCGCATTCGATGCAATCGAACAAATGATAATTTTTTATCTTGTCGAAATTCCGCGATTTTGCGAACCAGTACAGTTCCTGCGGCTGCAAATCTGCCGGGCAGGCGTCGGCGCAGCGCGTGCAGCGGATGCAAGGCAGCGCCGGGGGCAGCGGGGGGAAGAGCTGCGGGGATTTGACGATGACGCAATTGGTGCTTTTCACCACCGGCAGCCACCCATTGCTGACGTGCAAGCCCATCATCGGGCCGCCCAGGATGTAGCCCGCCGAGCCCGGCAGGGCGCCGCCCGCGAGTTTGACCAACTCCTCTATTGGAGTGCCCAGCAACGCCTCGAAATTCTGCGGCGTCCGCACGCTGCCGGTAACGGTCACCAGCCGCGAAATCATCGGCTCGCCGCAGTTGATCAGACGATGCGCCGCATAAGCCGTCGCCACGTTGCTGCACAGCACGCCGACATGGAGGGGATAGCCGCCGGAGGGCACTTCCTTGCCGGTGAGAACCTTGATGAGCTGTTTCTCGCCGCCGGTGGGATAGAGCGTGGGCACGGCGACCACTTCGATGCCGGTATTGGCGCAGGCTTGCCGCATGGCGGTGACGGCTTGCGGCTTGTTGTCCTCGATGCCGACCAGCGTTTCGCCAGGGCTCGCCAGATAGCGCAAAATCTCGATGCCCCGCACAATCTCGGCAGCGCGCTCGCGCATCAACCGGTCGTCGCTGGTGATCCACGGCTCGCATTCCGCACCGTTCAGCACCAGCGTGCGGATTTCCCGCGCCGGCTTGCAATCGAACTTTAGGTGAGCGGGGAAAGTGGCACCACCCAGCCCCACGATGCCGCCATCGCGCAATTTTGCCCGCAGCTCCGCTCTATCAGCGGCGCGAAAGTCGCATGGAGCGCGCTCGGCCCAGAGATCTTCCCCGTCCGCCTCGATGATCGCGCACAGATCGGGCAGGCCGGAAGGGTGCGGCAATGCATGAAAATCCACGGACAACACGGTACCCGAGGTGGGCGCGTGAATCGCGGCGCTCATCGCGCCTGCGGCGCGCGCCAGCAACTGGCCTTTCAGCACCTTGTCGCCCGCCCGCACCACCGCCTTGGCTCGGGTACCGAGATGCTGCTGCAAGGGCAGGATCAGGCGTTGCGGCACAGGCGCGCACACGCTGGGCAGCGCGGAAGATTCCAGCTTGTGTTGTTCCGGGTGGACGCCGCCGTGGAAATGATGGAGCGTTTTCATCTGGCAGTAGCTTTTATTGGAAGAGAAGTCATTAGCCACGGATTAACACGGATGGGCACAGATGAAATCTTGCATGGAGCGTGCCTGCGAGTCGGCAAATTACTTTCTGAAACTACACGAACCCGCTTTTTATCCGTGCCAATCCGTGTCAATCCGTGGCTAAACATTTTCTGGTTCATTTGACTGGCACCAACGCATAAACAGGGTATTGCCACTTCCAGGTCTGCGGGGTCTGCGGTAGCGGCACCATGCTGATGCAGTTCACCGGGCAGGGTGCAACGCACAGTTCGCAACCGGTGCATTCCTGGGTGATGACGGTGTGCATCTGTTTGGACGCCCCCGCGATGGCGTCCACCGGGCAGGCCTGGATGCATAGTGTGCAGCCGATGCAGGCATTCTCGTCAATGAACGCGACGGCCCTGGCTTTCGGACCTGCGGTTTCGCCGCCGAAAGGTTTGAATTCCACGCCGAGCAGATCCGCCAGCCTGCGTATACCTTCTTCGCCGCCCGGCGGGCAACGGTTGATGTCGGCTTCTCCGGCGGCGATTGCCGCCGCATAGGGTTTGCAGCCCGGATAGCCGCACTGGCCGCATTGCGTCTGCGGCAAGATGGCATCAATCTTGTCTGCCAGCGGATTGCCTTCCACCTTGAGTTTGATCGCGGAATAACCCAGCGCCGCGCCGAGCGCGAGGGCGATGGCCGACATCACCAGCAGCGCGGTCAGCATGGCAAGAATTTCTTGTGAAAATGGCTGAGAAAAATACAGCTAGTGTCGCAAACCGGAAGTAGGGGAACAAATGAAACGGATGGATTTTTTTGCCAGGCAAGGCGCAGGCCCGCAGCCGTATTGGGTATACGGCAAGGGTGTGCAACGCCGCATGGCGAAAAAAGGCACCGTTTCATGTTTCGTTATTTCCGGTTTGCAACACTAGCCACGGATTGACACGGATTCACACCGATAAAACCAATAGGTGCAAGGGTAATGGCTCTCTTCCTTGAGGAAGCTCGCTTTATCGAAGCGGCTTGCTGGCTATCTGTGGACATCCGTGTCAATCCGTGGCCGGTTTGCGATCTCGTCATTTCACCAGCCCGGAGAACCCCATGAACGCAAGGCTCATCAACCCGGCGGTGACCATGGCGATGGCCGATCCTTTGAAAATTCCCGGCACGTCCGCGCCTTCGAGCCGCTCGCGGATCCCCGCAAACAGCACCAGCACCAGGGTAAACCCGAGCGCGCCACCCATGCCGAAAAACAGCGATTCCATGAAGTTGTGCTCGGCCTGCACGTTGAGCAGCGGGATGCCGAGCACCGCGCAATTGGTGGTGATCAGCGGCAGATAGATGCCCAGCACCTGATACAGCACCGGGCTGGTTTTTTTGATCACCATCTCGGTGAACTGCACGATGCCAGCGATAACCACGATAAACGACAGCGTGGTGAGATATTCCAGTTCGGGGCCAAGCAGATATTCATGGATCAAAAAGCTGGTGCCGGAAGCGAGCGTCAGCACAAAAGTGGTGGCGGCGCCCATGCTGATGGAGGCTTCCACTTTTTTTGAAACACCCATGAATGGGCACAGCCCGAGAATCTTCACCATCACGATGTTGTTGACGAACACCGCGCCGACCAGGATGAGCAGGTAATGGGTCATGGATATGCCGATTTATAGGGCCGGATTATCTTCCGATTAGGTTCCAGCTTCAACCATGCGGGGGTTGTGCCATGCGCCATTGATTCGCGCGGCTGTTCAGTGAGTTGCTGCGGGTCGGGGGCGGTTGCCCCCCGCTTGCCGGGCGGGAGATGCGGGAAGGGACGGACATCGAGTGCGTTGGCGCGGCGATTTTCGCACGCGCAGTCGCCAGGCAGAATACGAAGCGCCCTGATCTCGGTGGCGCAAAAAATTCAGGGCGGCGCTATTTCTTGCCGGGAGCTTTGAGCAAGGCTTTGTGTGCCTGCGAAAAGGTGAGGATCACTTCGCGCACGATCTTGCGCTGCGGCGCGGGCAGCGCGAGGAATGCCTCGAACACTTCGCGCTCCTGATAACCGATGCCATCGTCCCAGCGGGCACGGGTTTCCTTGATTTGCTGTTTGATTTCCAGACCGAAAGTCAGTTCTTCGGGTGGAATGCACAACCACTTCGCCAAAGCTTCGATTTTGTCCAGGCGCGGGATGGCTTGCCCCTTCAGCCACTTGTTAACCCCGTGTAACGTAACTCCCTTGCCGTAATAGCGCTGGTTGAATTCGCGCTCCAACACCGCAGCCTCCGCCTTGTAGCCAGCCTTTTCCATTGCGGCGCGTAACCGTTCGGCGAATTTCTGTTGTTGAGTCTTCATGCAGTTACGTTACTGAGTTGCAATGGCAGCAACGTAACCAACATCAAAGTTCCTGCATGAAGTAGACTATTAGTTACGCAAATAACGTAACTATAGGCAATGCCCAAAACCCTGCTGGAACAACTCCCTGAAATCGTCGCCAATGGCCGCAAGGAGGCCAAGCTCATTCTGGAAAGCATCGAAGGCCGCCACCGTGTCAGCCTGCAAACCCGCGAATGGGTGCTGCCCGCCAAGGACAGTGCGATGCAGGACTGGATCAGCGGCAATGCAAGGCAGGCGCATCTCGCCCGTCATTCCGGCG
>VIKH01000086.1 GCA_008080515.1 Gallionellaceae bacterium
ACCGTGGTGCCCTCTTCCGGCAAGGTGCTGACCGGCGGCGTGGACGCCAACGCGCTGCATCGCCCCAAGCGTTTTTTCGGCGCGGCGCGCAACATCGAGGAAGGCGGATCGCTGACCATCATCGCCACCGCGCTGGTCGATACCGGCTCGCGCATGGACGACGTGATCTACGAGGAATTCAAGGGTACCGGCAACATGGAAATCCACCTGGATCGCCGCATGGCCGAGAAGCGCATCTATCCGGCGATCAATGTGAACCGCTCCGGTACGCGCAAAGAGGAATTACTCATCAAACCGGACATCCTGCAAAGGATCTGGCTGCTGCGCAAGCTGCTCTATCCGATGGACGAACTGGAAGCGATGGAATTTCTGCTGGACAAAATCAAGGCCACCAAAAACAACGCCGACTTCTTCGATTCCATGCGGCGCTAAGAAACCATTTTTGACAAAAACCATTTTGACGGCCTGTGCCGTTTGTGTATAATGCGCGGCTCTGTAAAACCGTACCAAGCGAGGCTGTTATGTATGCAGTAATCAAAACCGGCGGCAAGCAATACCGTGTCGCGCAGGGTGAAACCCTGAAAATCGAATCTTTAACTGGCGATGTCGGCAGCGCGGTCGTGCTGGACAAAGTGTTGGCGGTCGGCAACGGCGATACGCTGAATGTCGGCAAGCCGCTGGTGAGCGGCGCTTCGGTCCAGGCAACCATCGTTTCGCACGGGCGCGGCGACAAGATCAGGATTTTCAAGATGAAGCGCCGCAAGCACTACCAGAAACACCAGGGGCACCGTCAAAACTACACCGAGATCCGCATTGACGGCATCTCTGCCTGAACACCAACCGGGCGTAACGCAAAAGGAGCAACGGCATGGCATCGAAAAAAGGCGGCGGCAGTACCAGTAACGGGCGCGACTCGCACTCGAAACGGCTCGGCGTAAAAAGCTACGGCGGCGAAGTCATCAATGCGGGCAGCATCATCGTGCGCCAGCGTGGCACCCGGATCCACGCGGGCGACAACGTCGGCATGGGCAAGGATCACACCCTGTTCGCCACGATCACCGGCAAGGTGGTGTTCGCCATCAAAGGCGCGGCCAGGCGCAAGATAGTCAGCGTGGTTGCAGCGTAACCGCGCGCAACCCAATACAATGAAGCCCTATCGCAAGGTAGGGCTTTTTTGTTTATAGCTTTATGTAGGGTGGATAAAGGCCAATGGCCGTATCCACCATTGGTGCGGTGGATACGCGCGCTGCGCTTTATCCACCCTACGGTGGGCTTATGAAATTCATAGACGAATCCAGAATCGAAGTCATCGCGGGCAACGGCGGCAACGGCGCGGCCAGCTTCCGCCGCGAGAAATATATCGCCAAGGGCGGCCCCGATGGCGGCGATGGCGGCAGCGGCGGCAGCGTGTATGCGCTGGCCGACCGCAACATCAATACGCTGGTAGATTACCGCTATGCGCGCCTGCATCGCGCGAAGAACGGCGAATCCGGGCGCGGTGCCGATTGTTACGGCAAGGGCGCGGACGATGTGACCCTGCGCATGCCGGTGGGAACGGTCATCAGCGACCTCAACAGCGGCGAGATTGTTGCCGATCTTGCCCGCGACGGGCAGAAAGCACTGCTTGCCCGTGGCGGCAAGGGCGGGCTCGGCAACCTGCACTTCAAATCCAGCACCAACCGCGCGCCGAGACAATGCACGCCGGGCGAAGAAGGCGAGCGCCGCGAACTGCAACTGGAGCTGAAAGTGCTGGCGGATGTCGGCTTGCTGGGCATGCCCAACGCGGGCAAATCCACCTTTATCCGCGCCGTTTCCGCCGCCCGCCCCAAGGTGGCCGATTACCCGTTCACCACGCTGCACCCCAATCTCGGCGTGGTGCGCGTCAGTACCGAAAAAAGCTTTGTCATCGCCGATATTCCCGGCCTGATCGAAGGCGCCGCCGAAGGTGCGGGGCTGGGGCACCAGTTCCTGCGCCACCTCGCGCGCACCCGGTTGCTGCTGCACCTGGTGGACATCGCCCCGCTGAACCCGGAAACCGACCCGGTACACGAGGCGCGCGCCATATTGAACGAGCTGAAAAAATACGATATGGAGCTGTATAACAAACCGCGCTGGCTGGTGCTGAACAAGCTGGATTTGCTGGAGGACAAAGAAGAAAAAATCGCCGCCTTCCTGCGCGAATTCGGCAACCACCACGCGCGCCACTTCGCCATCTCCGCGATCAACGGCGAGGGATGCAGCACCCTGACCTACGCTATCATGGAGCATCTGGAGCAAGCCGCGAGGCAGGAAGCGGAAACCGCCGCAGCAGGCGCGCAGGAAACCGGCATCGCCATTGTCCAGCCATTGTCATGATCACCGCACTCAAGCAAGCCAAACGCATCGTCGTCAAAGTCGGCAGCAGCCTCGTCACCAACCAGGGCGAGGGGTTGGACACCCGCGCTATCGGCAACTGGGCAAAACAGATTGCCGCACTGCGCGAGAACGGTTGCGAGGTGGTGCTGGTTTCCTCGGGCGCGATTGCGGAAGGCATGCAGCGGTTGGGCTGGAAGCAGCGCCCCAGCGCCGTACACGAGTTGCAGGCTGCCGCCGCAGTGGGGCAGATGGGGCTGGTGCAGGTTTATGAAAGCGGCTTCCGCGAGCACGGCCTCCATGCGGCGCAGGTGCTGCTGACCCATGCCGACCTGGCTGACCGCGAGCGTTATCTCAATGCCCGCTCCACGCTGCGCACCCTGCTGAATCTGGGCGTCATCCCGATCATCAACGAAAACGATACCGTGGTCACCGACGAAATCAAGTTCGGCGACAACGACACCCTCGGCGCGCTGGTCACCAACCTGATCGAGGCCGACGCGCTGGTCATTCTCACCGACCAGCCCGGCCTGTATAGCGCCGACCCGCGCAAAGACGCAAGCGCCCGGCTTATCGGCGAGGCAAAAGCTGGGGACGAACGGCTCGAAGCGATGGCGGGCGGGGCCGGCAGCCACATCGGGCGCGGCGGCATGATCACCAAAGTGCTCGCCGCCAGGCGCGCGGCGCGCAGCGGGGCGCATACCGCCATCGCCTCCGGCCACGAACACGACGTTCTGCCGCGCCTGTTGCGGGGCGAGCCCGTCGGCACCTTGCTCGTTTCTGCGGCGCTGCCGCTGGATGCGCGCAAACAGTGGCTCGCCGACCATCTGCAAGTGAGCGGCAGGATCACGCTGGATGCCGGGGCGGTGCGCGCCCTGCGCCAGGAAGGCAAAAGCTTGCTCCCGATTGGCGCGACCGGCGTTAGCGGCGAATTCCAGCGTGGCGCGGTGGTCGCCGTTCTCGATGAGCAAGGCGCGGACATCGCGCGCGGCCTGGTTAACTACAGTGCGGATGAAGCGCGTCGCATCGCCCGCCACCCCAGCCACGAGATCGAGAGCATACTCGGCTATGTGGACGAAGCGGAATTGATTCACAGGGACAATCTGGTTCTGTTGTGAAGCAACTGAACCAGATTGCGGTGGAGGTCAACCTTCAGGTTACGCCGGAACCCCAATCAACTTTTGTGAAGCAACAGGGCCGGATTGCGGAGAAACGATGTTCCTGGAACTGTTCATCCTGCTGTTGCTGGTCGCCTTGGTGGTGTGGGCAATCAGGCGCTGATACGCACCGCCTTACGCCGCCACACTGCGCTGGATCAGGCGCTTCTCGATTTCCACCGCCGCGAACAGCAGCGCGCCGAAAGCGGCAATCCGCACCCATGCGGCAGCGTCTATCCCCACCGTGCCGAACATCTGCTGCATGAACGGCAGGTAAGTGAATATGGCTTGGATCACGAGCAGCAGCGCGACCGCAGCCAGCACGTAGCGGTTGCCGAACAGACCCTCGCGCGACCACGCGGACGCCAGCAAGTAGCGGCAATTGAACAGGTAAAAAATCTCACCCATCACCAGGGCGTTGACCGCCACGGTGCGGCTCGCCTCCACGCTGGCGCCGCGCGCGCCTTCCCACAAAAACAGGCCGACGGAGCCGCCCACCAGCAGCGCGGAAACAAAGGCGACGCGCCACATCATGAAGGCCGACAGCACCGGCTCGCGCGGGGCGCGCGGCGGGCGCCGCATGACATCCGCTTCCGCATTCTCGAAGCCCAGCGCCAAAGCGAGCGTCACGGCGGTGACCATATTGATCCAAAGTATCTGCACCGGGGTGATCGGCAGCGTCATGCCGAAAATAATGGCGATCACCACGATGCCGGCTTCGCCGCCGTTGGTCGGCAGAATGAACACGATGGCCTTCCTGATGTTGTCGTAGACGGTGCGGCCTTCCTCCACCGCGTGCGCGATGGAAGCGAAATTGTCGTCCGCCAGCACCATCTCGGCCGCCTCCTTCGCCACTTCGGTGCCTTTCATCCCCATGGCCACACCGATGTCGGCGCACTTCAGCGCGGGTGCATCGTTGACGCCGTCGCCGGTCATGGCGACGATCTCGCCGTTGGCCTGCAAGGCGGCAACCAGGCGCAGCTTGTGCTCCGGGCTGGCGCGGGCGAATACGTCCACACCAGCAACCGCCCCGCGCAACTGTCCATCGTTCAGCCTGTCCAGCTCTACCCCGGTGATGGCGGTACTGCCATCGCCGATGCCCAGCTTCGCACCGATGGCGCAGGCGGTGGCCGCGTGGTCGCCGGTAATCATCTTGACGCGGATGCCCGCTGCACGGCACCGCTGTACGGCAGCGATGGCTTCATCGCGCGGCGGATCGCTGATGCCGACCAGGCCGAGCAAGGTAAAGCCGGTCTCGACATCGGCAAAACCGAGCTCGCGGTGCGCTGCCGCAACCGGCCTGGCGGCCACGGCGAGCAGGCGCTGGCCAAGGGCGGCGGCTTCCGCAATTTTTTCGTGCCAGTAACCGATCAATAACGGCCTGTCTTCACCGAAGCTGCGCTGGCTGGCGCACATGCCCAGCACCTGCTCGGGCGCCCCTTTAACAAAAATAAAGGCGTGCCCCGCATGATCGTGGTGCAGCGTGGCCATGAAACGGTGTGCGGACTCGAACGGGATGGTGTCGGTGCGCGGTAGCGACTCGTGCTCAAATGTCGCGTCCAGCCCGGCTTTCATCGCCAGCGCGATCAGCGCGCCTTCGGTCGGATCGCCCTCGATTTTCCATTCGCTGCCGCTCTCGCGCAGCAGTGCGTCGTTGCACAGCAGGCCGACGCGAAGCAAATCGAGCATCTCCGTGCGGTCGGCGGCTGCAACCTCTTTCCCGCCCACGCTGAACCCGCCATGCGGCGCGTAACCCGCTCCGCTGACCTCGAATACGCATTCGGCGCTGATAGCGCGCTGCGCCGTCATTTCGTTGCGGGTAAGCGTGCCGGTCTTGTCGGTGCAGATCACCGTCACCGAGCCCAGCGCCTCCACGGCGGGCAGGCGGCGGATGATGGCGTTGCGCCGCGCCATCTTCTGCACTCCGAGCGCCAGGGTGATGGTCATGATGGCGGGCAACCCCTCCGGTATCGCCGCTACCGCCACGCTCACCGCCGCCATAAACATCTCGCCGGTCGCGTAGCCGTGCGCCAGTATTCCGTAGCCGAATGTGCCGGCAGCCAGCACCACGATGGCGGCGGTAAGCTGGCGACCCAGCGTCTCCATTCTCCGCAACAGCGGCGTGACCGGCTCCTTCACCTGCTCCAGCATGGCGCTGATGAGGCCGATTTCGGTACGGTCGCCGGTTGCCACCACCATGCCCGCACCCTGGCCGTACACCACCAGAGTGCCGGAATACGTCATACACAACCGGTCTCCGATAACCGCATGTTCCGCCACTGCCGCAACAGATTTTTCCACCGCCTCGGATTCTCCGGTCAGCGCGGCTTCTTCGATACGCAGGTTTTTGGTATTGATCAGCCGCAAATCGGCGGGCACCTTGTCGCCGGATTGAAGCAGGACGATGTCGCCGGGCACCAGCTCTTCTGCCGGAACCAGCTTGCGCTTGCCGTCGCGCAGCACGGTGGCGTCGAGCGAAAGCATGCGGCGGATGGCATCCAGCGCCTTTTCTGCCTTGCCCTCCTGGATAAAGCCGATGATGGCATTAATCACCACGACGCCGACGATTACGCCAGTGTCCACCCAGTGCTGCAAAAAGGCCGCAACCAGCGCGGATGCCAGCAGCACATAAATCAGCATGTTGCGGAACTGGGACAGCAAACGGGCGACCGCACTTTGGTGGGCGGGTGGCCTCAACCGGTTTGGGCCGCCGCTCGCCAGCCGCCGCTCCGCCTCGGTTTGGGTAATACCTGCGGGGGTCGCGCCCAGAGCGGCAAGCGCCTGTTGAGGGTCAAGGGTATGCCAGTGAATAGAAGGGGGTTCCTGCAAAGCGGCCGGGCGGTTCATCGGTCACGATCCATCGCAGATGAGGGAATGACGCGCATCATAATACGGAACGCCAACGCTCGAATATGGCTGCGGCAAAACCACCGAGACCACATGGCTGTTCCCGGATTCAACACTTTCTACTCTCACAATTTGGACAAAAACCGTCCGGTTATCGCCGTTTCCCCACATTTCCCGCTCCGGCTGTTCTAGCCCAAGCCAGTGCGGGCGCCGCCTGCCAACAACAGGCACATTATTGCCACAAGGCTCGGGTTTACTGAATGGAGGCCACCATGTTTACATTACTTGTCTATTACCACGATGTGTTGCGCTATACCATTTTCGGGACTGCGGAAAAAGCGCAAGAGCTGCGGAACCAGGGGTTTTATGTGGAAGCCAGACCCGCTCCTGTCCGGCGTTGAGATTACGCGCTGGACCGCCATGCAGTCCCAGTTCAACGGCGGGGCAAAGCGGCAAAAACGGGCGGGGATGGGGCATCGGGGGTTGCTGAATATCGGGGCCGGAACAGCGTAAGCAAAAGGAGGTGTGCCATGGGTATCGTGATGAATATGAGCAGCTATGAAGTAGAGCAGGATCCGAAGGAATTGGAGTACGGCGTAGAGGTCGCATATTCCGGATGGAACCCTGCCGTTGCCTTGATGCACCGGCAAGTTGCGGCTGAATCAGCCACCAGACAGGCAGCGATGCCGGCCAGCCTCGCAATGGTGGATGCGGAAGCGTTCCTGCAAAAGATGTACGCCTGCCAGCGTTAAGCGGTACCGCTTAAGGAAATGCAGATCAAATCATCCGTTCGCCTTGAGCTTGTCGAATGGCTGGCCCATCCTATTGATTGATATATATTTAATCCGATCATGGTTCG
>VIKH01000087.1:0-6582 GCA_008080515.1 Gallionellaceae bacterium
CCGTACTGTGGCGGGCTAAAGCTCGTGCGAGCCTGGTTCAGATTATCGGCTACATTGCCAACCGCAACCCGATAGCCGCGCAGCGGCTCAAGGACGCCATCGAAGTAATCCACGTTTTGCATTCCCGGCAACAATATCCCTGAAGCAGAACCTGCTGCCGTGCCGCACACATGCAAGGCGTTGCCTGCTTTATCAAGGCTTTCTGGAATGAACAAGCCTGTTACCTGCGATATCTTCTGCGCCGTGGTGGACAACTACGGCGACATCGGCGTGTGCTGGCGCCTGGCGCGGCAATTTGCGGGTGAGCACGGCGTGGCGGTGCGGCTGTGGGTGGATGATTTGGCGAGTTTTCGGAAAATTTGCCCGGAGATTGACCCCGCGTTGCCGGCGCAAACAGTCCGCAACGTGGAGATCAGGCCTTGGGTTTCACCCTTTCCCCAGATTGAACCGGCCGATCTGGTGATTGAGGCCTTCGCCTGCAAGTTGCCGGAGAGCTACATAACGGCGATGGCGCACCGGCAACTCAAGCCGGTCTGGATTAACCTGGAACACCTCAGCGCCGAGGACTGGGTGGAAGGGTGCCACAGGCTGCCTTCGCCGCACCCGCAGTTGCCGCTGGTGAAATATTTCTTTTTTCCCGGCTTCACCCCGCAAACTGGCGGGCTGCTGCTGGAGCGCGACCTGCTGGCGCGGCGCGATGCTTTCCGGCGCGACCCGCGGGCCGCGACCGCTTTCTGGCAGGTGCTCGGCGTTCCGCCGCCCAAGCCGGATGAAACGCGCGTATCGCTGTTTAGCTACGAAAACTCCGCGCTGCCGGAATTGCTGGCCGCCTGGGCGGAAGGCGATAAGCCGGTTTGCTGCCTGGTACCCGAAGGGCGCGCGCTGCCGCAGGTTAAGCGGTATTTCGAGGAGGTAGGTCGGGATTTATCCCGGCGCGATAGCCATGTCGGGAGCAACCCCGGCCTGCAGGGCTATTCTCGCGGTAACCTGCAAGTGCGCGTGCTGCCGTTCGTGGAGCAGGAGCGCTACGACGAACTGCTGTGGGCGTGCGACATCAATTTTGTGCGTGGCGAGGATTCCTTCGTGAGGGCGCAGTGGGCGGGCAGGCCGTTCGTCTGGCACATCTACCCGCAACTCGACGGCGTTCATATCCAGAAGTTGCGCGCCTTCCTGGCGCGCTATTGCGCCGGATTGGCGCCGGATGTGGCGCAGGCGCAGCGCGTCTGGTGGGAAGCGTGGAACGGCGAAGCGGGGCGCGGCACGGAGCCGAAAATTCCGGTCGGCGAGGCATGGAACAATTTCCTGGCACACCGGCCTACGCTGCGGCAACACGCGGCCATTTGGGCGCAGCAGCTTTCCGGAAATAACCTCGCTTTGAATATGCTGGATTTTTTCCGCGAAGTTGGTAAAATCCGCGCCTCTTAAATTTTTTGTTTCAGGCAGGCCAACATGAAAATCGCTCAAGAACTCCGCGCAGGTAACGTCGTGATGGTGGGCACCGACCCGCTGGTGATCCAGAAGGCAGAATACAGCCGTTCCGGGCGTAACGGTTCGGTGGTCAAAATGAAATTCAAAAACCTGCTCACCGATGCGCCAAGCGAATCCATTTACCGGGCGGACGACAAGTTTGAACAAGTGATACTGGATCGCAAGGAATGCACCTATTCCTATTTTGCCGACCCGATGTACGTGTTCATGGATACCGACTACAACCAGTACGAGGTGGAGAAGGACAACCTGGGCGACGCCATCAACTACATCGAAGATGGCATGCCCTGCGAAGTGGTGTTCTACAACGACAAGGCGATTTCGGTTGACCTGCCCAACACGGTGGTGCGCGAAATCATTTACACCGAACCGGCAGTCCGCGGCGACACTTCCGGCAAAGTGATGAAGCCCGCCAAGATCAACACCGGAATGGAACTGCCCGTGGCAGCGTTCTGTGAAATCGGCGACAAGATCGAAATTGACACCCGCACCAACGAATTCAAGAAGCGCGTCGCAGCCTGACGGTTATAACGCAGTGAACAAAAAAGGCAGCCTCGGCTGCCTTTTTTGTTTATGGGCACTTCTAAAAATTCGTCACACCGGCAAAAGCCGGTGTCCAGCTTATTAAAAATACTGGATTCCGGCCTTCGCCGGAATGACAAAACCAGAATTTTTAGAAGTGCCCTTATGTCGGTTCGCTTATTCGACTTTCGCTTTGGCGCGCAGCTCGGCAATCGCATTCTGCACGGCCTGCTGCTGCAAGCGCTGCATGAGTTGCGGCTTGAGCTCTTCGTAAGTGGGCATCTTGAGGTCGCGCACGTCTTCCAGCTTGATGATGTGCCAGCCGAACTGGGATTGCACCGGCTCGCTGATTTGCCCCTTGGTCAGATTCATCAGCGCGTCGGCGAACGGCTTGACATAGGTGGTGGGGATGTTGCCGACCGGAACCCAGCCCAATTCGCCGCCGCGCTCTTTGGAGCCGGCATCCTTGGAGTTAGCTTCGGCCAGCTTGTCGAATTTGCCGCCTTTTTTCAGTTTGGCCGCAAGAGATTTCGCGTCGGCTTCTTTTTCCACCAGAATATGCCGCACGTTGTATTCCTTGTTGCCCACATTATTTTTCAGGCTGTCATATGCCTTGGTGAGCGCATCTTCGCCGAGCGGGTGGGCTTTTACATAGTCCTGCATAAATGCGCCAACCAGCACCTGCTGCCTGGTCAATTCCAGCATTTGCACCGCTTCGGGTTGCTTGTCCAGCCCCTTCCTCACCGCTTCCTGCGACAGCAGTTCGATGGTGATCAGGTCGTCGCGGACGGCCTTGCGCAGATCCGGCGTATCCTGCTGCCCCTGGGCGGCGGCGGATTTGACGCGCAACTCCAGGCGCTCTTTGGGGATAGCGACACCGTTCACTACTGCGGCGGCCTTGTTGTCGGCATACGCCGGGCTTGCCGCCATGGCACCCAGAAGGGCGAGCGCGGCAAATCTGAAAGTTCCTGACATGGTTTGTCCTTGGTTAATTGAGTTTGAAAATCGCTTTATGCGCAACGCGGCGCGCCTTTTTGCGCGCCCTGCCATTTTGCGAAGCGCGAAATATATCATACGGTGACCCGCCAAGGGAAAAGCCACGAAAAATTGTCGCGCGCGTGTATTATTTCGCACACCTCATGGATTGCTCACGCTTGGAAAAAAACATGGAACTGAAAGAAACCCGCCTGGATTCGGCGGTTGTCTATGACGGCAATTTTATCAGCGTGCGCAAAGACAATGCGCTGATGCCGGATGGCAGCATCAGGTCGCGCGAATACATCGCACACCCCGGAGCGGTCGCCGTGCTCGCCCTGCTGGACAACGGCAACCTGCTGATGGAGCGCCAGTTCCGCTATGCGCCGCAGCGGGAATTCATCGAAATCCCGGCGGGCAAGATTGATCCCGGCGAGGACGTCCTGCTGTGCGCGCAGCGCGAGCTGCTGGAAGAAACCGGCTATGTGGCCGCCGAGTGGACGCACCTGACCACCGCCTGGCCGTGCATCGGTTATGCCGACGAACAGATCATCTATTTTCTGGCGCGCAACCTTACCTATCAGGGGCACAAACTTGATGACGGCGAATTCCTCGAAGTGTTCGAGCTATCGCTTGCCGAAGCGATGGAGTGGATCAGGCAAGGCAAAATCAACGACAGCAAAACCATCGTCGGCATGTTTTGGCTGGAAAAAACATTGAAGGGATGGGAGTAGGGGAGGGGTGTGACCGGTTTCGGCCAAAGGCCAGCTTGATGTGCACCGGACGTTTAGGGGGGCGCTGAATCAGTCCGTATATTGTTGAGCCGCATGAACCATCTTTTTCACTGCGTCCGTCATGTTAACGGGAATCAGCTCAATCTGCGGATTTCTGCGCGCGAACACGCGGAATACTTCATCGGCAAATGCCTGTCCGATCAAATCCACGCCAGTAAAATCGAGCATTACTATCTTGAACCGTTCTACTCTATTCAAAATTCTTTTCGCCTGGGAGCGCGACACCAGTCGCTCGCCTTCATATAGCGCCAGTTTTACCGGAACGATGGTCTTGTTAAAGGCGAAATCTCCGGCCTCGCCAGCCGTAAACGCATCAAACACCGAACCCAATTTGCGGTCGGCATTCATCTGGATACGCATGAATACCTCTGTCCCGCTGTGCTGATGGTCGTTATGCAGCAGCACATCTTTCGTCAAGTTTTCACTATGCACAAAAGCCAGTTCGCCTGAAGTAATCTGGAAGTCATCAAATGCGCGGGCCGTAAAAAAAATACCCTGTCCGGTGTGGTTGTTCGGGTCGGTGGTGAGCTTGCCCTTGCTCAGTTCTAGTATCGCCTCTCTGGGGTCGCTAAGTTCCAGGATGCGAGCGATGTGATTAAAAATCCCTTCGCCATCATCAGTGATGAAAATATCAATTTCTTCCGCCGTTCTCTCGACTTCTATCGTCACCTCTTTGCCGCCGGAATGGTCAATGGCGTTGTTGAGCATTTCGGTAAAGCCGTAATGGCAAATATCTTCCAGCTCCTTGGGCAGGTCGCTAAAGACGATGCCGAAATCGCGATAGTACACATCGCTTTCGCTCAAGCCCTTTAACAGGAACGCAGATTTTTGCGAGCGATTCTGCCCCAACTTGTACACCCTGCCCCGCGTGTTACCCTCCGCCAGCAAAAAACCCTTGCCCACCAGCTCTGACAAGTGGTGGTGCACGGTCTGGCGCGTGATGCCAAAGGCTTCCATGGCATCGTGAATCAAATGCGGATTTTTTGCCTTTATATAATTCAGTAAAAATCTGCGTATCACTTCCGAGCGCTTGGTGTCGGCTAATTTCATGGTATTGATTGCACTATATTGATTATTAAGAATAAGTTTATTTGTAAAGATATTTCACCAAGATTGTAAGATTTATTGCATAGCATTGTAAAGTTTTATTGGTATTTTGTAATAAGAACTGGGGTCGGAGTGTTGCGAGTTTTTGATCTGTCCGGTTTTGTAGCACGCAATCTGTCCGGTTGTCCTATTGCCCGAGGAGGGCGATATGAAGCCGACAAAAGTGCTACAGGAGATACGGAAGATGAGATTCGAGGAAACGTATGAAGGGTGGAACGCGGGGCGGCTGACGCAAGCCGAGGCGGCGCGGATACTTGGGGTTTGCGAGCGCAGTTTCCGCCGTTACATTTGGCGCTACGAAGAGGAGGGATTGGAAGGGCTGATCGACCGGCGGCTGGAGCAGGCCTCGAACCGCCAGGCACCCGTGCATGAGGCGATGGCGCTGGTCGACGAGTACCGGCGCAAGTACACGGGCTGGAACGTCAAACACTTCCATAGCCTGTACAAGCGCACGGGCGGCACGCGCAGCTACACGTGGGTCAAAAGGCGCTTGCAGGAAGCGGGGCTGGTGGCCAAGTCAAAGAAGAAGGGGGCGCACAGGAAGCGGCGCGAACGCTCCCCGCTGCCGGGCATGATGATCCACCAGGACGGCAGCACCCACGAGTGGGTTCCCGGCAAGATGTGGGACTTGGTTGTCACGATGGACGACGCCACCAGCCAGCACTACTCGATGTTCTTCGTCGAAGAGGAAGGCACGGCGAGCAGCTTCCGTGGCGTGCGCGAAGTGATCGAAGCGCACGGTCTGTTCGGCTCCTTCTACAGCGACCGGGGCAGCCATTACTGGAACACGCCGGAAGCCGGTGGCAAGGTCGACAAGGAGAATCTCACCCAGTTTGGCCGGGCCATGAAGCAACTGGGCATCGAGATGATCCCGGCCTATTCCCCGGAGGCGCGGGGGAGATCGGAGCGCGCCTTCGGCACCCATCAGGGACGTTTGCCCAACGAATTGGCTGCGGCAAACATCACCGGTATGGAGGCCGCCAACCGTTACTTGAGGGAGGTGTATTTGCCGGCCTTCAACGCCGAGTTTGCGCAAGCGGCGACCGGGGAAGGTTCGGCTTTCGTGGCGTGGATCGGCGGCAGTCTCGACGACATCCTGTGCGAGCAATACGAGCGCACCGTCAGCGCCGACAACTGTGTGAGATTCGAGAAACTGATCTTGCAGATACCTGCAGACCGGCATTGCTGCCACTACGTCAAGGCTCGTGTGCGCGTGCACCGCTATGCCGATGACAGCCTGGCAGTGTTCCACGGGCCGCGCAGACTGGCCGATTACGACCGGGAAGGAAAGAGGTTCATCCAGGGCTTGAAACAGGCCGCCTGAACCGTCCGCCAGGCGCGCCGCCTTGTTTGGGAACCGGCTCCGGGCTACGCCCTCCGCCGCTTCCCAAACAAGGCAGAAAAAGCGGACAATTCATGTGCTACAGAACCGGACAGTTCTAAAAACCCGCGACAGAGAACTGGGGTCGGAGTAAAGTTGTTTTTCAGCCTTTTCAGCAAACCACCAAGGGCAGCAACGTGTCGGATGCCGATTACCGCGACCCGCAGCCACCAGTGGAAAAGCCGCCATTCAAGATTGATGCAAACCGGCGCTTGAGGCAAGATGCGCGCCTGTTGGGAATTTCCCCAATGAATTTTGGGCGCTTCTAAAAATTCGTCACACCGGCGAAAGCCGGTGTCCAGCTAGTTGAAAATA
>VIKH01000087.1:6607-7313 GCA_008080515.1 Gallionellaceae bacterium
AAAATACTGGATTCCGGCCTTCGCCGGAATGACAAAACTAGAATTTTTAGAAGCGCCCTTTTGCAAATACCAAAAGAACATAGAGAGTAGATATGGGCGCTCAGTGGAAAACAAAACATAAGGAAATTGCAGCTAACGCAAAGGGCCGGATTTTCGGCAAGCTGTCCAAGGAGATCATGGTCGCCGCGCGTGCGGGCGCCGATCCGGACATGAATCCGCGTTTGCGCCTAGTGGTGGAGCAGGCCAAGAAAGCGTCCATGCCGCGCGAGACGCTGGAGCGTGCCATCAAGAAGGGCGCGGGGCTGCTCGATGAGGGGGTGAGCCTGGAACGGCTTGTCTATGAGGGTTTCGCGCCGCACCGGGTGCCCGTGATCGTCGAGTGTTTGTCGGACAACATTAACCGCACGCTCTCCAGCATGCGGGTGTTGTTTCGCAAAGGACAGCTCGGCGCATCGGGGTCGGTGTCGTGGGATTTCAACTATCAGGGCATGATCGAAGCGACGCCAAATTCCAAAGAGGCAGACGCGGAGCTTGCGGCCATTGAGGCCGGTGCCCAGGATTTCGAACCCGCCGAAGAAGGCGCAACGCTGTTCATCACCGACTCGACCGATCTGGACGCGGTATGCCGCGCGCTACCGGCGCACGGGTTCACCGTGCAGTCTGCCCAGCTTGGCTACCGGCCAAAGAATACGGTGGCATTGAGCGA
>VIKH01000087.1:7336-11719 GCA_008080515.1 Gallionellaceae bacterium
GACGTGCAGAATGTCTACGTGGGGCTGGGCAGTTAACCCGGCCCCGATTCCGCGCCCCCCAGCAGACCGAACGCCCCGCATTTGTGCGTGCCGGGCCAGCGCGCACTAAATTGGCGCGCGTATTCGCGTCATTCCGGCCTTGAAAAATATAAAACCTATATGAATCAATCCCGCCTTTTTGTGGAATGGAAATTGCGTACCGTTTCCCAATTCGTTCTCATTTAGGGGTAAGGCATGGAAAATCTGGGAAGCCTGAAAGCGGGCAGCGATGCGCTGTTCATTTTGCTCGGCGCCATTATGGTATTGGCAATGCACGCCGGGTTTGCGTTTCTGGAGTTGGGCACGGTGCGCAAAAAAAATCAGGTGAACGCGCTGGTGAAGATACTCACCGATTTTGCCGTGTCCACGCTGGCCTATTTTTTCATCGGCTACAGCATCGCTTACGGCGCCAGTTTTTTTGTCGGTGCAGAAGAACTGGCGCAGAAGAACGGCTACGAACTGGTGAAGTTTTTCTTCCTGCTCACCTTCGCCGCCGCCATTCCCGCCATCGTATCCGGCGGCGTGGCGGAGCGCGCACGCTTCAATCCGATGCTTGCTGCCACCTTCGCGCTGGTGGGCTTGGTCTACCCTCTTTTCGAGGGGATCGCATGGAACCATCGCTTCGGTGTGCAGGACTGGCTGAACGCCACTTTTGGCGCCGAGTTTCACGACTTTGCCGGTTCCGTGGTGGTGCATGCGGTGGGCGGGTGGATCGCGCTGGCGGCGGTGCTGTTGCTGGGTGCGCGGCGCAACCGCTACAGCAAGGAAGGGCGCATTTCGGCGCACCCGCCGTCGAGCATCCCGTTTCTCGCGCTGGGTGCATGGGTCCTTACCGTGGGCTGGTTCGGCTTCAACGTGATGTCGGCACAGACCATAGAAAAAATCAGCGGGCTGGTCGCGGTCAACTCGCTGATGGCGATGGCGGGCGGCACTCTGGTTGCACTATGGGTCGGCAAGAACGACCCCGGCTTCGTGCATAACGGGCCGCTGGCCGGTCTGGTGGCGATATGCGCCGGCTCCGACGTGATGCACCCGCTGGGCGCGCTGCTGGTCGGCGGCGTTGCGGGCGGCCTGTTCGTGTGGATGTTCACCCTGACGCAGAACCGCTGGAAAATTGACGACGTGCTCGGCGTGTGGCCGCTGCACGGATTATGCGGCGCATGGGGCGGCATCGCGGCAGGCATTTTCGGCTCCAAGGCGCTGGGCGGGCTCGGCGGCGTCAGCCTCATGGCGCAGCTTGTCGGCACCTCGCTCGGTATTCTCATCGCATTTGGCGGCGGCTACGCGGTGTATGCCGTGGCCAAATATACGACAGGCATCCGCCTCGACCCGGAAGAAGAATTCAACGGCGCCGACCTGACCATCCACCGGATCACCGCCACACCGGAACGCGAATCGGGCTGGTAGTGATGAGGGTGAAGTCGGGGTAGCCCCGACCCATCACATAGAACGCTCCCGCTTCGTTGGGCAAGCACGAGCGGCCATCAGATAAATTCAGGCCCGCGCTTCGCACTCCGCGCGGGTTTTGTTTTATGATGCCGTGCGGCTGCATTCATTTCCGCGCTTACTCAAGGAGCAAACACGCCATGACCATCTCCCTGATCCTTCTCGGCGTCACCGCTGTCGCGCTGATCTACATCATCGGCCTGTACAACCGTCTGGTAAGCCTGAAACACGCGGTGGCCAAGACTTGGGCCAACATTGATGTGCTGCTCAAGCAGCGCCACGACGAGCTGCCCAAACTGGTCGAGGTGTGCAAGCAGTACAAACAGTTCGAACAATCCACGCTGCAACAGGTGATCGAAGCGCGCTCGCAGGTGCAAGCCGCACGCGAAAGCCAGAATATTCCCGCGCTGGGCCAGGCGGAGGGTGCGTTACGGATGGGGCTGGGCAGCATTTTCGCGGTGGCCGAAGCCTATCCGGAGCTGAAGACCAGCGAACAGTTCATGCAGTTGCAAACACGCATCAGCGGGCTGGAGAACGGCATCGCCGACCGCCGCGAGCTGTACAACGAATCGGTGAACATCTACAACGTCGGCATCGAGCAATTTCCCGCCGCGCTGGTCGCCAACATGTTCAACTTCACACCCAAGCCGCTGCTGGAATTTGCGGCTGCCGAAAAAACTGACGCCGACATCAAAGCTCTGTTTAGCTGATTCATGCTGGCAAGGCTACGGCGCGAATACGCGCAGCTGGTCACCTCCGGCGCGCAACTGTTGTTGTTGGGCGTCGGCGCGCAGCTCGAATCGCGCTCGGGTTGGCTCGTTTGCCTCAGCCTGATGGCATTTATCAGCCTGTTCGCTTGGCTCTCCGCGCTGCGCCGCCTGCGCGCGGTGCGCGATACCCCCACCTCCAGGATCGTTTCTGCCGCGCAAGGCTACGTGGAACTGGCCGGGCGCGGCAAACCGCTTCCCGGCTCGCCGCTGATCAGCAAACTGCGCGCGCTGCCCTGCCTGTGGTACCGCTACCGGGTCGAACGCAAGGACAGCGACAACAAATGGCATACCGAGGAGAGCGGCGAAAGCGAGGCTTCGTTCCTGCTGGCTGACGAAAGCGGCCAGTGCGTGGTTGACCCGTGCGGCGCGGAAATCCTTACCATGCACAAGGATACCTGGCATCAGGGCGACTACCGCTATACCGAGTGGAAGCTGATCCACCACGACCCGATCTACGCCATCGGGCAATTCAAAACGGTGGGCGGCAGCAGCGTCACGCTTGACCAGAACGAGCAGATCAAGGCGGTGCTGGCGGAGTGGAAATTGGATGCCACAGTGTTGCACGCGCGCTTCGATCTGAATAACGATGGCGCGCTCGACATGCGGGAGTGGATGCTGGCGCGCCAGGCCGCAAAGCGCGAAGCGGAAAAACGCATCGTTGCGGCGCGCGCCGAACCCGATATCAGCTTGCTCGTGCAGCCGCGTGACGGGCAATTGTTCCTCATCAGCAACCTGAAGCAGGACAAACTCGCGCGCCGCTACCTGCTGTGGGTGTGGGCGCATCTGATTATTTTTTTCGGCGCGCTGGGCGGCATTGCATGGTGGTTGCAGCAAGCTGCGGTTTAACGTTGTGCGGCTTCCAGGTTATTGCGCGCCTTGTAGTAATCCGGGTCAATTTCCAGCGCGGCCCGAAATTCCGTTTCAGCCTCGCTCTTGCGCCCCGCCTGCAGGTAGGCATAGCCCAGATTATTGCGGGCTCTGGCCTTGCCGGGAGATTTCGCCACCGTATCTTCCCAAAGCGAGATTTCGCTCCGATATACCTGGTTGCGCGTGATGGTGAGGCCGGCCAGCAACATGGCCAGCGTTGCCCCGGCCAGAACAAACCCCCTCGGTTTCAGCAGGGCCGCCATTTCCGCCGCCACGGCCAGCGCAAGCGGCCAGCTCACCAGATACATTTGCCGTTCGTTGGCCACATCCAGTCGTGGCAGGAAGACATAAAGCGGAACCAGTTGGAGCAAGGCCCACGCCAGACCGAATGCGATCCACGGGCGGCGGCGCGCCGCAAGCAGCATCAGCAGAAATGCTGCCGCGAGCAGGAATAGCTGGGGCAAGTGCCCGGCAAAACCGCGCGCCACCTTCAGGTCGGGATCAATGTTCAGCCACAGCGGCAGCACCCACTGCATCAGCAAATACGCAAATGCATCGGCCTGTGTTGCGAAGTTTCCTTGCAAGCTGTTGAGGGCGGCGCTCCGCTCCATTTGCGCGAGATAGCTGCCGTCCCACAGAAAAAATAGCCCCGCCAGCAGCAGCACTGCCCAACTCGGCCATTGGTATTTGAACGCGGTTTTGAAAGGCTCGCCGACGGCGACGCTCCACGCCAGCAGCGCCAGCGGAAAAGTGACTGCGGTTTCTTTCACCCCGAGCGCCGCAACAAAACAAAGCGGTGTCAGGACAAACAGTTTGGCCTTGCTGCCGCATTCCCTCCCGGAAACATAAACCAGCAAACCCGCCAGATAAAACAGCGTCATCAGCGCGGCAGAGCGACCGCTGGCATAAGTGATCGCCTCGGTGTGGATGGGGTGCAGCGCGAACAGCAGCGCGGCGAAAAATGGCACGCTCGGCGGGTGTTGCGACAACTGCGGGCAAACGCGCACAAACCGGCGCGCCAGCGCAAACACCAGAAAGACATTGCACAGGTGGATGGCGATGTTGGCGAGATGGAACCCGGCGGCTCCCCAACCGGAAACCCAGTTGAGGGTGTAGCTCAGTTTCAGGATGGGGCGGATACCGTGGCCCAAATCATCCAGCCACGCCCGCCAAGTGTGGACGCGGGGGTTGTCCACGATGACATTGAAGTCGTCGAACTGGAACCCCGCCCCCAGCGCGTTGAAATACGCCGCAAAAACTG
>VIKH01000088.1 GCA_008080515.1 Gallionellaceae bacterium
GGATTACGCTACGCTAATCCGCCCTACGAAGGCTGATATTGCCTCCTGGCATTCTCAACTACTTTGGCAACAAACCGGATAGGCAGGGTTTGAAGTTTTCCGTTCAGGCTGAAGTATCGAAGCCCATTACCCTTCGATACTTCAGGGCGAATGGATTTCAAATTTCACTTGGCCGGATCAATAGGGAGCACGCTTATGCCGATCACCCAAAAACAACTCGGGGCAATCATGCCTCTCTGCAAGGCAGACCAGTGGACTGATCCGCTGAATGCCGCGATGGAGCGCTTCGAAATCAACACGCCGACGCGGGTGGCGGCGTTTCTGGCGCAGTTGGCGCACGAGTCAACGGAGACGACCCGAAGGTGTGGCCGAAGCGGTTTCCGACACCGGCTTCCGCCGCGCCTTACGTAAAAAATCCGCAGAAGCTGGCCAACTTCGTTTATGCCGGGCGCGGTGGCAACGGGGACAGATCGAGCGGAGACGGCTGGCGCTACCGTGGGCGCGGCTTGTTCCAGTTGACCTTCAAGGATAACTATCGCCTGGCTGGAGCAGCGCTGGGCCTGCCGCTGCTGGATAGCCCGGACTTGGTGGCGACTCCGGAAATCGCCGCGCTGACCGCCGCACATTACTGGCAGCGGCTCGGCTTGAATGCGTTGGCCGACCCCCAGCTTGGCGACAACGATATGAAGGACTTTGAGGAAATATCCATCCGCATCAACGGCGGGCGCACCGGGCTGGCCGAGCGCAAAAAATACTGGGCGCAGGCGCAGGCAGCGCTTGCCTGACGATGCGGCAGGGCATGGTCAGGTAGCCCGCAAAGAACAGGGCAACTCTCGTGGCAGGATATAAAACACCCGGCGTATACGTCGAGGAAATCTCGGTTTTTCCACCATCCGTCGCGGAAGTGGAAACCGCCGTTCCCGCTTTCGTCGGTTATACGCAAACCAGCCCGGACAGCCTGCGCAACCAGCCGGTGAAGATTAATTCGCTGCTGGAATACGAGGCGCAGTTCGGCAAAGCCAAAAGCGAAAGCTTCTCTGTCACGCTGTCCGAAACTGCGGTGAACGGCGTGTATCCCATCCTGTCGCTGACCGAGCCGGTGCTGGCGCATTATCTTTACTACAGCATCCGCATGTTTTTCGAAAACGGCGGCGGCAAGTGCTATGTGGTGTCGGTGGGCGATACCGCGTCGGCGGTGGCGCTGGGCGAGGGCGCTTCGGGCCTGCTTGCGGGGCTGAACGCCGTTGTGCGGGAGGATGAGCCCACCCTGATCGTGATCCCCGACGCGGCATTGCTGGATGATGGCACCACCGGCGCGAACTATGCAAAACTGGCGCAGGCCGTGCTGGCGCAATGCGCGGCATTGGGCGACCGCTTCGCAATCCTGGATGTGACGAGAGCGAAATCGGTCTGTTCCATCCCGGAGATAAACGGGTACCGCACGCTGCTGGGCGCCGACAACCTGAAATATGGGGCGGCCTATTATCCGCACCTCAAGACTCGCCTGAATTATGTTTATGACGATGCTTCGGTAACACTCAACCAGCCTGCCAGCTCGGTTTCAGGGCAACTGAACGGTTTGACTTTGGCCAATCTGAATGATCCGGCGCACGCCCGGTACAATCCGGCAAATTACCGCAATATCAAAACGCATCTCTCCACGCTGACGGTGACCTTGCCGCCAAGCGGTGCGGTTGCCGGAGTCTATGCGGCGGTGGATGCGGCGCGCGGCGTGTGGAAAGCGCCCGCCAACGTCAGCCTCAACGCGGTGATCGGCCCTTCAGCCAGCATCGCCAATGCACAGCAGGATGCGCTGAATGTGGATGCGGCATCCGGCAAATCCATCAACGCCATCCGGCATTTCACCGGCAAGGGAATCCTGGTGTGGGGCGCGCGCACGCTGGCGGGAAATGATAACGAGTGGCGCTACGTTCCGGTGCGGCGCTTCTTCAACATGGTCGAGGAATCTGTCAAAAAATCCACGCAACAGATGGTGTTCGAGCCGAACGATGCGAACACCTGGGTCAAGGTGCGCGGCATGATCGAGAATTACCTCACGCAGAAGTGGCGCGAGGGCGCGCTGGCTGGGGCCACAGAGAAGGAGGCGTTTTTCGTCAAGTGCGGCCTCGGTGCCACGATGAGCGCGCAGGACATTCTGGAAGGGCGCATGAATGTAGAGATCGGCATGGCGGCGATGCGTCCCGCCGAGTTCATCATCCTCAAGTTTTCGCACAAGATGCAAGCTTCTTAAGCGCATTATTCCGGAACGGAGTTCGTTCTGGCGCTAATATTGATCCGGTACGCATTAAACTTGAAAGCCGTTCGTGCAAGCTTGTCGAAGCACAAGAACCCATTCACATTTCGACAAGCTCAATGCGAACGGATTCTTGGATAAAACGTGCCGAGACTAGTAAGAAGTGGAGGTCGCTTTGCGGAACAGCTCGGGCCAGATGTCGGCAGGCGGGCGGTCAAAAATAACCTCGTCGTTGACCGGCAGCACATGCCAGTCACCGCGCGCGATTTCGTTTTCCAGTTGCCCCGGTGCCCATGCCGCGAGCCCGTGCACGACGCGCAACCCGGTGTGCGCGCGCGCGCCGCTCAACAGCTCGGCCAGCAGCGACATGTTGTAGGAAAGGTAAACCTGCCCGGACACCTTCAGCGTTCCCGCCACGCTCCCTTCGCCACGGAACAGGTAGGAAATGTTCTCCGGGTTGACCGGGCCGCCCGCGAACAGCTTGAATTTTTCGGCTCCCTTGTGTGCGGGAAGTATCTTGTCGAGCGTGATGTCTTTCGGGCGGTTGATGACGATGCCGATCGGACCGCTGTGCCGGTTTCTGGTGACCAGGACAACGGTTTCGCGAAACCGTGGATCCGCCAGCTTGCGGCTGGCAACCAGCATGAAACCAGCTTCGGGGGGTGGTTCCATGAATTGCCGTGGCTGCATGGGGGCATACGCCATGAGCGCGGTCGGCCAACCGCCGAGAAACAGGGTTTCGAGGAACAGGGTTCCGAGGAAAAGCAAAGAGCGGAGTTGAGCGGGCATCATCCGGTTGATGCAGGCCGAAGAAGGGTAGGGCGGTATTGTAATATTCGGGTAAATATGAAGCGCAACTTTTCATCATTGCAGGGCCGCAAGGTTGACTTGCTGGTTTGCGGCGGCGGCATTTACGGCGCGTGGGCGGCTTATGATGCCGCCCTGCGCGGACTGAGTGTCGCCATCGTGGAGCAGGGCGATTGGGCGAGCGCGACTTCTTCCGCTTCCAGCAAGCTGATCCACGGCGGGTTGCGCTATCTGGAGACTTACGATTTCAAGCTGGTCAGGAAAGCGCTGCACGAGCGCCAGATGCTGCTGGAGGCGGCCCCGCACCGCGTATGGCCGCTGCGCTTCGGTGTGCCGATTTATGAAGGCAGCCGCATCGGTGCATTGCAGATGCGGACAGGCTTGGGCCTGTACGATTTTCTCGCGGGCAGTTTGCGCCAGGATTTTTCCCACTGCCATTTCAGCCGCGACGAATTTGCCGGGCGTTTCCCTTCCCTTGCGGCAGACAAGCTGAAGGGCGGTTTTACCTACACCGACGCGCAGACCGACGATGTGCGGCTGGTGCTGGAATTGGTCGCTGGCGCGGCGGCGGCGGGGGTGGCCTGCGTCAATTACTGCAAGCTGACCGGATTGATCGAGGAAGGAGGGCAGGCTTGCGGCGCGAGGGTGCGGGACGAGGTCAGCGGTTGCAGCGCAGAAATCCGCGCCAGGCAGATCGTCAATGCCGCAGGCCAGTGGGCCGCTGCATCGGAGCAAGGGCGGAAATGGTGCAGGTTGTCCAAGGGGGTGCATCTGGTCATGGCCGGGGAGGTAGCCGAAGAGGCCTTGCTGCTGACGGCGCAATCGGATGGGCGGGTGTTTTTCATTATCCCGTGGTATGGCATGACGCTGCTGGGCACCACCGACAAGGATTACAGCGGCGACCCCGATCATGTCGGCGTCGAGCCGGATGACGTTGCCTACCTGCTCGCCGCAGCCAACCATTACCTCAAGTTGGCCTGGACGGAGAAAGATGTGATTGGCAGCTTTGCCGGTTTGCGCGTGCTGAAGCGGAGCGACGACGCCTCACCGTCAGCCGTTAGCCGCGGCTGGGAGATGAAAACCGCAGGCAACGGCGTACATTATTCCATCGGCGGCAAGCTCACCTCGGCGCGCGAAGACGCGGCGCGCATCGTGGACGCGGTGTGCGCGCAGCTCGGCAGCAGCGTGCCGTGCCTGACCGGGGGCAGGAAGTTTCCCTGGGCGCCCGAGGCAAGCTACGCGAGTTGGCTGAATGCTGCGCTCGCCCGTGCCAGAGAACTTGGCGTTGACCCGGCAAGCGCCAAATGGCTGCTCCGCCGCCACGGCAAGCGCGCCGGAGAAATTTTGTGCAACATCGAAAGCGACCGCCGCCTGGCGGAGCGTATCGTTCCGGCGCTGCCGCTCATCTTGGGCGACCTGTTGTTTTGCGCCCGCAACGAAATGGTGGTTCATCTGGAGGATTTGCTGCGCCGCCGCATGCCCTTGCTGATACTGGCGAAGGTTGATGAAGCGTTGTTGCGGCGGATTGCCGCTTCTGTTGCGCCCGTGCTGGGCTGGGATGAAGTTGCGGTAAACCGGGAAGTCGGCTGCTTGATGGGGAATCAGGGAAAGAACCACTGACGCGCTTCGGGCGGCAACTCCATTCCAGTCGCCTGCGCGCGTTGCAATAGCTCCCAGTAATAGCGGTAGGAAGCGCGGTCGTGCAGCTTGCCTTCGTGCTGGATCGGCCCCCAAGCCGCATCCTGGGCGGCGGACAGCAGCACGGCGGCTTCGCTGACCTCGGCAAAATCCGGGCGCATCGCCTCCACGATGGGCAGTATCTGGTTGGGGTGGATGCTCCACATGCGCAGGAAGCCGAACTCCATCCGGGCGCGGCGGGCATCCTCGCGTGCTACGTTGGCATCGCGTATTTCGGTGGTGACATTGTGGCTGGGGACGATGCCGTTGCCCAGCGCGGCAGCGGCGATCTCGCACTTGGCACGTGCCACCAGCGCGTGATTGAACTGGCCGGGCGAGCGCATGGCGGAGGAGGGGATGGCGCCGTGATAGCCGGAGACAAAATCCATCAGGCCGAAATCGAGGGTCTCGACATGGGGCAGGCGGGCGATTTCCCATGCGTCATGCAGCGCGCCGGGCGTTTCGATCAGCACGTGGACGGGAATTTCGCGGGCGATGCCGTAACGGCCTCGCAGATTGTCGAGCGCCGTGATTTGGGTCAGGGCATCATCGGCGCTTTCCGGCTTGGGCAGCACGATGTAGGCGACGCGCTGTCCGGCGTGACCGACTATGGTTTCCAGCTCTTCGCGCCAAGCCGGGTGCCTGACATCGTGGATGCGGGCACCCAAACGGCCAAAACGGTTTTCGACGGACAGGATCAATCCGGCGATCATCTCCGCATGTTCACGCTCCCTGCCAGCGGGCGCACCATCCTCGCAGTCGGCGGTGATGTCGAAAACCGCTTGCCCCTCAACCGACATTTCTGATTGGATCTGGAGGGCCTTTCTTATCAGCTTCTCGTTGCCGGCGAAATGCTCGCAGGCGGCAAGCTGGGGAAATGGGCGGCTGCCAGAGTAGAGCACGGCGGAGGGGTGCAGGGGAGTAGGGAGATTCACTGGATTTTGTCTTCCGACAAGCGTGGTTATGGGGTTTTCGCCCGAGCAAACAGTTTTCGCGGTGGCGCGAAGAGCCAGCCGAAGTTGTATTTTTGCGCCAATGAGACCAACAGTAACGGGACGCCAACGCCAAAGAGCATTCCCAGCGCAACGTGCAAACCAAAATCGGTTATTCCAAAAAACTTGTTCAGGACAATTCGGATGCTGGCCGAGCCCAAAGTATGAACCAGATAGATTTCCATTGAATGGCGCCCGAGAAATTCCAGCCACCGCAATTCGAATCTTGCCAGCAAGCGGCACAAGGTGATGATAAAGGCGATTCCGAGGCACGCGAGCAGCAAGCGGATAGTTTGCACGAGATTGGAAACTTCATGGCCGCTCATCTCAAGAAGCAAATATTGGCTTCCCGCGAACATTGCGGTCGCCAACAAAAACATCAGCGGCAGCAGCGGTTGGTTCGCATTGCCGCGAGGCAGCAATAAGTTGCTGGCGCTGACGCCCAGGGCGAAGTAAACAAAATACTTGCCGAAAGCGATTGCCGGGTAGATGCCGATGGAAAGCGGCCTCAAAACAAACAGAAGCACGGCCAGGAGAAGTATTGTTGCAGACCAGTAGGTTCCGTCTCGGCGATACAAGGCCACCGATCCCAGATAGATAATGAACAGGGTGTAAAGAAACCAGAACTGGGCGCGCGGCAGCCACAACAATGATAGGACCTGCCCCAGCGTGGCCGCATTGTTGGTATAGCCGCTGAGGGCTACCTCGATCAGCCCCTGGATTAAAGACCAGACAAGATACGGGTAGAAAACTGTCCCGAGCTTGTTTTCGATCAGCTTTTTCCCGCCGTACCTGGCAAGCGACCCGAGAAAAAATATCCCTGAAAGAAAGAAAAACAGAGGCATATGAAAGCTGTAAATAACGCTGCTGATCAGCTCGTGTAACCCCCTGTCCGCCTGAAGTCTGGCATTTAACAAGCCCTGTGTCACATGGCCATACACCACCAGGAGAATGCCCACTCCCTTGGCGTAATCAATCGCAATATTTCTTTCAATGCCCAAGTGGATGCCTAGGGAAACGCAGATTTAATCCGTTCGTGGTGAGCCAGTCGAACCATGATCGGGTTAAATCTATGATTTAATCTGCGTTTCTTTAGCCCCGACCGGATCCGCACCAGCAGAAAACGCATTGAAAATTACACGCGTGCAACGGTCGCCACCCAACCCGGTTTACTGGATTTCCACCAGCGTTTCGTCCGGTGCGACGCTGTCGCCTTTCTTGACGTGGACGCTGACCACGATGCCGGAGATGGGTGCCTGGATTTCGTTTTCCATTTTCATGGCTTCGATGACCAGCACGCCGTCGCCCGCTTTGACTTTATCCCCGGTCTTGACCTTGACGGCAACGATGGTGCCGGGCATGGCGGTCGCGATGCAACCCTGGTGGGACGGGCGCGGGCGCTCTGTGCCCGGCGCTGCACCGGAAACGGCTTTCCTCTTGCCGGTGCCCTCGCCGGACACTTCGATTTCGTTCAGGACTTCGATCATGACCTCTTCCGAAATGCCGTCCACGGAGACGTAGAACGGGCGCTGGGCTTCCCCGTGATGGCCGCTGCCAGTGAGTTTGACGTGGAAGGTTTCGCCGTGCAGCGTCACCTTGAAGTCGTTGGGCGCGTAGCGGGCGGAAGCTGGCGTGGCGGCGACCTTGAGCTGCAACGGCTCGGGTTTGAGCGAGCCGGCATTGCGCTCCTGCAGGAAGGTCTTTGCCAGATCCGGAAACATGGCGTAAGTGAGGACATCTTCCTCGTTCTTGGCCAGGTCTTCGCAGGTGACTTTGAGCCGGTCCATTTCGTCTTCCAGCAGGTCGGCCGGGCGGCAGGTCACCATTTCCGCGTCGCCGACCGCGAGTTTTTTGACTTGCTCGTTGATTTTGCCCGGCGCTTTGCCGTAGTGGCCGAGCAGGTAGTTCTTGACTTCGTTGGTGACAGACTTGTAGCGCGCACCGGTCAGAATATTCATGACGGCCTGCGTGCCGACAATCTGCGAGGTCGGGGTGACCAGCGGCGGGTAGCCCAGGTCTTCGCGCACGCGCGGGATTTCGGCGAGCACTTCGTTCATGCGGGCAAGCGCGCCCGATTCCTTGAGCTGGTTGGAAAGGTTGGAAATCATGCCGCCCGGTACCTGGTTGATCAGCACGCGGGTATCCACGCCGGTATAGGCGCTTTCAAACTGCCAGTACTTCTGGCGCACCTCGTAGAAATAGGCGGTCAGTTCCTGGATCGCCGCCAGGTCGAGGCCGGTGTCGTATTCCGTGCCTTTCAACGCGGCGACGATGCTTTCGGTCGAGGTGTGGCTGGCGCCTTCGCCGAAGGAGGAGTTGCAGGTATCCAGCATGGTGGCACCCGCTTCCACCGCCTTGAGGAAACTCATGGCCGATAACCCGGATGTCGCGTGGCTGTGCAGGTGGATGGGCAGGGTAATGGCGGCGCGCACCGCCTTGACCAGATCGCTGGCCGCGTAAGGTGTGAGCAGGCCGGCCATGTCCTTGATGCAGATGGAATCGCAGCCCATGCCTTCCAGCTCGCGGGCCTGCGCCACAAATTGCGTGATACCGTGTACCGGGCTGGTGGTGTAGCTGATGCAGCCTTCGGCGTGCTTGCCGGATTTCTTTACCGCCTCGATGGAAACGCGCACATTGCGCAGGTCGTTCATGGCGTCGAAAACGCGAAACACGTCTATGCCGTTGTCGGCGGATTTTTTCACGAACGCGCGCACCACGTCGTCGGAATAGTGGCGGTAGCCGAGCAGGTTCTGGCCGCGCAGCAGCATCTGGATGCGGCTGTTCGGCAGCGCCTTGCGCAGCTTTTTGAGGCGCTCCCAAGGATCTTCTCTCAAGAAGCGCACGCAGGAATCGAAGGTTGCCCCCCCCCAGGCCTCCAGTGCCCAGAAACCGATGCCGTCCAGCTTGGGGCAGATGGGCAGCATGTCTTCGGTGCGCATGCGGGTCGCGATCAGGGATTGGTGGCCGTCGCGCAGGACCAGCTCGGAGATAAGGGTTTTTGCCATGGTGTTAGCTTGACTGTTGTAGATTGAAATTAAACGCCTTCATGTGCTGCTATGACGGCTGAAATGACGGCCGCCCTGAGTTCGGGCGGGATTTTTGTGGTGTAATTTATCAGTTCCGGGTGGGATTCCACAAAGCTGGTGTTGAAATCCGCGTTCCTGAAATCGGGGTGTTGCAGGATTTCCTGATAATACTGCATGGTCGTTTTTACGCCGTAGATCGCCATGTCGCTCAACGCGCGGCGACCGCGCTCCACCACGCCTTCCCAGGTGAGCGCCCAGACGATGAGTTTGGCGCACATGGAATCGAAATACGGCGGGATCACGTAGCCGGTGGAGATGGCGGCATCAATGCGTACGCCGGGGCCTCCCGGCGCATAGTAGCGGGTGATCTTGCCGAAGCTTGGCAGGAAGTTGTTCTTCGGATCCTCCGCGTTGATGCGGAATTCGATGGCGTAGCCGCGAAAACGGACATCTTCCTGTTTGTATTGCAGCTCCAGCCCTGCGGCGATGCGGATCTGTTCCTGGACGATGTCTATGCCGGTGATGGTCTCGGTGATGGTGTGCTCGACCTGGACGCGGGTGTTCATTTCCATGAAGTAGAAATGGTTGTCCTGGTCCAGCAGGAACTCGATGGTGCCCGCGTTCTCGTAGTTCACCGCGCGCGCGGCTTTGGCAGCGAGTTCGCCGATGTATGCGCGCTGCGCCTGGGTGATCTGCGGCGAGGGCGCGATCTCGATCAGCTTCTGGTTGCGGCGCTGGATGGAGCAATCGCGCTCGAACAGGTGGATCACGTTGCCGTGGCTGTCGCCCAGCACCTGCACTTCGATATGGCGCGGGTTGACCACGCACTTTTCCATGAACACTTCCGGTTGGCCGAAAGCTTTGCTGGCCTCGGAAATCACGCGCTCGTAGTTGGCGATGAGATCTTTTTCGTTGTCGCAGCGGCGGATGCCGCGCCCGCCGCCGCCGTTGGTGGCTTTGAGCATTACCGGGTAGCCGATTCTGCCGGCCAGTGCGCGGGCTTCTTCCACGTCGGCGAGATTGCCCTCGCTGCCCGGCACACAGGGAATGCCGGCGGCGATCATGGCGTTGCGCGCCCGCACCTTGTCGCCCATCTGGCGGATCACTTCGGCGTTTGGCCCGATGAACCGGATGTCGCGGCGCGCGCAGATTTCGGCGAGCTCCGGGTTTTCCGCGAGGAAGCCGTAGCCCGGATGCAGGGCATCGCAGCCGGAAGTGACGGCGATATTGACGATATTGTGGGCGTTCAAATAGCCGGCGACCGGCTCGGAGCCGATGTGATAGGCTTCATCCGCCTTTTTGACATGCAGCGCGTGGCGGTCGGCATCGGTGTAGATGGCGACCGACTTGATGCCCATCTCCGAGCAGGCGCGCACGATGCGGACGGCGATTTCACCGCGGTTGGCGACGAGTATTTTTTTAATCACGATTATCCTGAACCAAAGCTGTAACGGCGGTCGGGCCGCGTATGAGTTTATGCCGCTGCCCCGGGTTCCAAACGGGGGCATTATAGCTGCATCATTCCGCCGCGCTCAACGACAATTCCATCTGGCATTGTCTGTCTCAGGTGTTGCCGGGGAGCCTTTGATATAGAATTACGGCCTGTTGTATCCCACGGTATTTCCGTGTTGCAAGGAGCGATATGTCGCGCAAACACCCGATCATTGCGGTAACAGGCTCGTCCGGCGCGGGCACTTCCGCAGTGAGGCACGCTTTCGAAAACCTCTTCCGCCGCGAAGTAAAGGCGCGGGCGGCATTCATCGAAGGCGCCAGCTTCCACAGCCTGGATCGCATGGAGTTCCACGCAGCGGCAACCGAGGCGGCCAGGGCGGGCAACAACACCTTCAGCCATTTTGGGCCGCAGGCCAACCACTTCGACAAGATCGAAGAAACCTTCAAAACCTTCGGCGAAACCGGCAGATGCAGACGGCGCTATTACATTCACAGCGAAGCCGAAGCCGGCAGGCACAACAAGCACTTTGGCCTGGCCAGCATGAAGCCGGGGGTGTTTACACCGTGGGAAGACATCGAGGCGGATTCCGACCTGCTGATTTACGAGGGGCTGCACGGCCTGGTGAGCGACCCGGCGAACAATATTGATGTCGGGAAGTATGTGGATCTCGGTATCGGCGTGGTGCCGGTGGTGAACCTGGAGTGGATCCAGAAAATCCATCGCGACAAGGCGGAACGCGGTTATTCCACCGAAGCAACGGTGGATACCATCCTGCGGCGCCTGCCCGACTACATCAAATACGTCGTCCCGCAGTTTTCCAGAACCCACATCAACTTCCAGCGGATAGCGACGGTGGATACTTCGCACCCCTTTACCGCGCGCGACGTGCCAACTCCCGACGAAAGCTTTGTCGTGGTTCGCTTCCGCAATCCGCAGGGTGTGGATTTTCCGTATTTTCTGAAAGTGATCCAGAATTCGTTCATGTCACGCGCCAACACTCTGGTTGTGCCGGGAGGAATGATGAGCCCCGCGATGGAAATTATTCTTGCGCCGATGGTGCGCGAGTTGATGGAGAGCAGGAAAACATAAGGGTTTTCTATTATTACCAGTGCCCTAAAATTTGCGGTTGGGATAGAATGCGTCCCTTTGCGCGGGGCTGCGCGGTTTGCGCGGGGCCGCGCGGTTTTGTGCGTTGCGCAAGTTTTGCAGGACTATTTTACGGGTGACCGGACACACTAATTTAGCGGACTGAAGGAGTTTTTAGATGCAACAGCCTAAAATGGTTACGATAGACGGGAATGAAGCTGCGGCCTACATCGCCCATCTGACCAACGAAGTTATCGCCATTTACCCGATTACGCCTTCGTCTCCGATGGGCGAGTATTCCGATGCGTGGACCGCAGCTGGCACCCCCAATCTGTGGGGCACTGTTCCGGATGTGGTCACGATGCAAAGCGAAGGCGGTGCCGCTGGCGCGATTCATGGCGCCTTGCAAAGCGGCTCCCTGTCGACCACCTTTACCGCTTCCCAGGGCTTGTTGCTGATGATCCCCAGCATGTACAAGATTGCCGGGGAGCTGACGCCGTTTGTCATGCACGTGGCGGCGCGCTCGCTGGCGGCGCAGGGCCTGTCCATTTTTGGCGACCACAGCGACGTGATGTCGGCGCGCTCGACCGGCTTCGCTTTCCTTTCTTCCAACTCCGTGCAGGAAGCCATGGACATGGCGCTGATCTCGCAGGCTGCGACGCTCGAGGCGCGCGTGCCCATCCTGCATTTTTTCGATGGCTTCCGCACTTCCCACGAGTTGGCCAAAGTCGAGCAGGTCCCCATCGAAAC
>VIKH01000089.1 GCA_008080515.1 Gallionellaceae bacterium
CATACCGTCCGACATTGTTGCCTCCAGCGCCTACCGCGCGTCGAAAAACCGGGAGATCGGGATCGCGCTGCGGCATCAAAGCCATTTGATCCAGTTTAGCGCGAGCGAGCAGATAGTCGGTTTCGAGGGGTTCCCGAACCAGCGCATGGACATGACCGACAATAAAAATACGTTGACCAACTTACGCTACAAGGGGCAGTACGGCTGGGGCAACCTGGAAGCGCGCATTTACGGCCAGAAAACCCTGCACAAGATGGACATGGGGGCGGACCGGTACAGCTACGGCACCGGCATGCCGATGGACACCCAGGCAAAAACGGAAGGGGCGTTGCTTCAAGGAAACATTTTGCTTTCGGAAAGGGACATTCTCCGGGCGGGAGCCGAGCGCCAGACTTACGTCCTGTATGACTGGTGGCCGCCAGTCGGCGGGACGATGGGGCCAAACGCATTCTGGAACATAGATTACGGGCAACGGAATAAAACCGACGCCTACCTCGAGTGGGAAGCGCTCTGGAGCCTGGAGTGGTTGAGCCAGGTCGGGGTGCGCGGCAGTACGGTCATGACCGGCGCGGCGGCGGTGCAGGGCTACGACAACGGCCTGGGCATGTGGGGAGCCGATGCGGCCGCCTTCAACGCGCTCGCCCGCAAGCGCACCGACCGCAACTGGGACCTGACCGCGCTGGCGCGCTACACGCCCGACGAGACCCGTACCTTCGAGGCGGGCTATGCGCGCAAAGTCCGCTCGCCTAACCTTTACCAGCGCTACCCCTGGTCAACCAATGCGATGGCGGATCTGATGAATAATTTTGTCGGCGACGGCAACGGCTACATCGGCAATGTGGACCTGAAACCGGAGGTTGCCCACACCTTGAGCGCCACCGGCGACTGGAGCGATGCGGGCAGGGACAAGTGGGGCCTGAAAGCGACCGGCTACTACACCTACGTGGATGGCTTCATAGACGCGCGACGCTGTAACTTCGGCCAGTGCAGCGCGGTGAACGCGACCGCCACCACCGGCTTTCTGCACCTCCAGTACGCCAACCAATCCGCCCGCCTCTACGGTCTGGATTTATCCGGCAATGTGCTTTTGGGAAAGACCGCCGAATACGGCAGTTTTACCGGAACTGGCATCCTGAATTACGTCAGGGGCGAAAACCGGACCACTGGCGACAATCTCTACAACATCATGCCGCTCAACGCGAAGCTGGCTCTGATGCAGCGCCTGGGAGCCTGGGTCGGCACCGCCGAAATCCAGCTCGTCGCCGCCAAAACCGAACTGTCGCAAGTTAGAAACGAGATGCGCACCAGCGGCTACAGCTTGATCAATTTACGCGGGAGCTACGAGTGGAAACACGCCCGCCTCGACATCGGCATCGAAAACCTGTTCAACCGGTTCTACTCGTTGCCGCTGGGGGGTGCCTACGTCGGGCAAGGCTCCTCGATGACCACCAACGGCATTCCCTGGGGCGTCCCCGTTCCCGGCATGGGGCGGTCGGTCAATTTCGCGCTGAACGTGCATTTTTGAAGTGCAATCCATACTGGGCATCATGCAAACCAAACTCGACTATTGGGCATCTCTAAAAACCCGGATTTCGTCATTAAAAATACGGGGTTCGTCATTTCGGCAAAGACCATGGTTTAGTGTTTTCATTGGAATGAAATCAGGAAACGGCACGGCTGCGCTGGCCACATTGCTGCTTGCCGCTTGCGGCGGCGGGGTCGGCAGCGGCCCGGCCATCGAGGCACGGTCGCAGACCATCAGCTTCGGGGCCGCGCCCGCATTAAGCTTGCCCGGCACCGCCGCCGTTTCGGCCAGCGCCAGTTCCGGCCTGGCTGTCACATTCAGCAGCACTACGCCGGGCATCTGCACCATCGGCGGCAGCACCGTCACGGCCGTTGCGCCGGGCACCTGCACCATAGCCGCCGACCAGGCCGGAAATTCCACGTACGCCCAAGCGCCGCAAGTTATCCAGAATATCTCCGTTATTTTCGATCCCAACCAGACCATCAGCTTCGGGGCCGCTCCAGCGCTGGTTTTGTACGGTACCGCTACTGTTTCGGCCAGCGCCAGCTCCGGCCTTCCGGTGACCTACAGCAGCACGACCCCGCTCGTTTGCTCCGTCATCAGCGCCTCCGGCATCGTGACGGATCTGACGATGGGCGATTGCATTATCGCCGCCAACCAGGCGGGTAACGGTCTCTACAATGTTGCCCCCCAGGCGACGCAGGTACTGACCGTTGCCGCGCCCTCCGGGACTACCGTTCCAGGCGCGCCGACCGGGGTTGCGGCTACGGCGGGCAACGCCTCTAATACGGTCGCGGTCAGCGCCAGTGCAACCGACAGCGGCGGCCTCCCGATCACCGGCTATACCGCGACCTCCACCACCTCGGCCAGCATCACGGCATCCAGCGCCACCCTGCCGATCGCCGTAACCTGCCCCTCCTCGTGCGCCGGGCACGCCTTCACCCTGCACGCCACCAACGCCATCGGTGGCGGCCCGGAGTCGGCGGCGGCGGATGTCATTACCACCTACAACGTCACGGAAACATTTTTCGAGCCAGACACCCAGCCCAGGGATTCGATATTCATCGGGCAGTTCACCTACAACTCCACCACCCGCACGGTGACGAATCTTCGCGGTATCTTGAGCGAGTCCATGACGGGCAATCCGATCGCCTATCCTGGCGACAACATGACCTGGCTAACGCTCAACAACCAGTTGTCGTCGGTGCAAGTTACGCTGGGCGGAGTGAGCGGCCTGCTGGTCACCACCTTCCTCAACACCAATACCAACACCCTGACGACCATGCCGATGTTTGGCGGCACCGATGGGTGGTCTCCGGGTACCGGCAGCGGGCTGTACTACGGCTCCGGGGGCATGCCGATGGCACCCAATGCGGGCAACGCTTACGCCAGGATCTTCGTCAACACCGATGACCCGCTGGCAGCGCTGACCCAGGCGCAAATTGACAAGCTCGCCTACGCCGACTGCGCCCCGGGCGGGATGATGATGATGACCTGCATGACCGGGACGACGGTGGCCGGACGCCCAACCGAGATGGGTTGGGCGTCGTTAAATGTTGGTGGGGAACGCGGAACCGAACCCACGACCGCTTTCAAAGCCAAATGGTTACACATGGGCCTCGCGAGCGCGGATTCGATGATTTGGCCGAATCAATCCGCCAGCTCGTAGCCCGTGCTGCGTCCGCCACCGGGCGATTTCTTCAGCACGTCCAGTTCCATCAACTGCGTAATGTCGCGCAGCGCGGTGTCGGGCGAGCACTTGGCGATGGCGGCCCACTTGCTGCTGGTGAGCTTGCCCTCGAAGCCGTCGAGCACGCGGTTGAGCAGTTTCACCTGCCGCTCGTTCAACGGCGTGCCCGCCCAGCGTTGCCAGAAACGTGCCTTGACCAGCACGGCGTCCAGCGTGATTTGCGCGCTGGTGACGGCGCGCCCCAGCGTGCCGAGGAACCACGACAGCCAGTCGGTGACGTCGAGTGTGCCATTCTGCGTGCGTTCGAGCACGTCGTAGTAATCCTTGCGCTCGCGCTGGATCTGCGCCGACAGACTGTAGAAGCGTTGCGGACTGCCATCGGCGCGCGCGAGGAACAGGTCGCCCACGGCGCGGGCAATGCGCCCGTTGCCATCGTCGAAGGGGTGCAGCGTGATGAACCACAGATGCGCCAGCCCGGCCTTGACGAGCCCAGGCTCGCCGGTTTCCTCGTTGGCCCACGCCAAGAACCGCGCCGTCTCCGCGGGCAGCACGTTGGCAGGCGGCGCCTGGAAATGTATCTTGCGCCGCCCCACCGGGCCGGAGATGACCTGCATCGGCCCACCCGCATCATCGCGCCACCGGCCCACAGCGATCTTGTTCATGCCCGAGTAGCCGGTCGGGAACAAGGCCGCGTGCCAGCCGAACAAGCGCCCGGCGGTCAGTGGTTCGGCGCTGTGGGACGTGGCGTCGAGCACCATCTCCACCACACCTTCGACGTGCCGATCCACCGGAGCCACCGCGCCGATGTCCACGCCCAATCGCCGGGCGATGGACGAACGCACAGATTCCACGTTCAGCACTTCGCCTTCGATCTCGCTAGTCTTGACCACGTCTTCAGTCAAGGCGGCAAGGCTGGCCTGATCGCGCAATGCCAGCCCCACGTCGGCCAGTCGGCCCATCAGCAAACCCTGGGCACGGCTAACCTCGGTGAGTGGCCCGGTCAGCGCGGACAAGTCGTATCGCCAGTTCGGCCAGTCGTCGGCCTGCCAGATGTAGAGTTTTTCTCCGTGACTCATGCGGAGATTAAACACCCGATTCGCCGCAAGGGCAAGTCATTCGCCGCGAAGTGTGCGGTAAATGACGTGTCTATTCGCCGCAACGGCCCACATTCTGACGCTGCCCGATGGTAACGATGGAATAGAAGTTGGCTGATCCCAACGCCGCACCTTGCTGATTAAGCCCGTCTTTCTTCGCGATACCCTCGGAGATCGGCATGAGCGGGATGGAACTGATCTATCAAATAGATCAGTTCTGGCCGGACGAAAGTTGTCCCGCGCTTGGAATTACAGGAACGGCTGGGGCGTGTCGTGGGCTACCCTGAAGCGGGATTTGGCCTGGAAACGCCCAACCGAGAACAGTTGGGCGTTAAATTTTGGTGGCCCGGGGCGGAATCGAACCACCGACACAAGGATTTTCAGTCCGCGTAATATACCGTTTCCCCCTGTTGATTGCCATTCCACAAACCGCTGTATTCTTTATTTTTCAATGAGCTATTGTTTTATCCCCTGTTAAGTGTGTTGATAAGCATTCCGCGATATTGCTATAATTCGCCTACATAGCGGCTACACGGAAAGGCGGACGCAATGAAACGGGAAAACTTTACAGCGGAGCGGGTTGCCGGGTTCAAGTGCCAACCGGGCAAAAAGCAAAGCTTTTATGGTGATGCAAAAACGCCGGGGTTGGGGTTGCGGGTCACTGCTGCCGGTTCCAAGTCCTACATTTTCGAGACCAAGTTAAACAATAAAACCATCCGCATCACGATAGGCGACCCGCGCAACTGGAAAATCGGGGATGCGCAAGCCGAAGCATCGCGCCTCAAGGTGATGACCGACCAGGGCATAGACCCGCGCCAAGTGATAGCCGAAGCAATCGCCGCCAAGGAAGCCGAAGCCGCCGCCCAGAGCGCCAGGGAAGCCCGCGAAACGGTAACGCTAGGCATGGCATGGCCGGAATATATCGCCGCCCGCAAGCCCCTATGGTCTGCCCTTCACTTGCGCGATCATGAACAAGTTATGCAAGCCGGTGGCGAAAAACGGGCGCGAAGCCGCAAGCTAACCGAACCCGGCAACCTTGCATCACTGGCAGCGGTTCGCCTTGTTGACCTGACCCCCGAACGGGTGACAGAGTGGGCAAAAGCGGAAGCCGTGACCCGCCCGACCCGCTCCCGGCTTGCCCTGCGCCTATTGAGAGCGTTTCTATTCTGGTGCGCCCGCCACCCCACCTACAAGGCAATCGTTACAAGCAACGCCGCACAGAGCAAGGATGCCCGCGAAAGTCTGGGCAAAGCCAAGGCCAAGCATGACGTGCTACAGCGCGAGCAATTGCCCGCATGGTTCGCCGCCGTGAAGCAGATCGGCAACCCCGTCATATCGGCTTACTTGCAAGCCCTGCTATTGACCGGCGCAAGGCGCAACGAACTGGCCGCGCTGCGCTGGGCTGACGTGGATTTTCAATGGAACAGCCTGACCATCCGCGACAAGGTGGAAGGTTTGCGCGTCATTCCCTTGACCCCCTATGTGGCGCAATTGCTGGCCGCCTTGCCGCGCCGCAATGGGTTTGTGTTCAGCAGCCCCACCGCTGCCAGCGGGTGCATTGCAGACCCGTCCATAGCCCACCGCAAGGCCTGCGCTGTTGCCGGTTTGGATATGACCCTGCACGGATTGCGCCGCAGCTTTGCGACCCTTTCCGAATGGATAGAAATGCCCGCCGGAATCGCCGCGCAGATACAGGGGCACAAGCCCCAAGGTGTGCGGGAACAGAACTACATCCGCCGCCCGCTCGATCTGCTGCGCATGTGGCACGTCAAAATTGAAGCGTGGATATTAGAGCAGGCCGGAATCCCGCAACCCGCAGAAAACACCAGAGGCCTTGCGCTGGTGACGGATAATAGCAAAAAAGCTATACTATGAACCAGTGGACAGTCACGGCACACCCGCTGGCGGAAGCCGAACTCAAAGCCCTGCCCGCCGACATGCGCGCCCGTTTCCTGCACATAGCCGAACTGCTGGAAACCTTCAGTCCGATGAAGGTGGGTATGCCCCACATCCGGCCACTGGAAGGCAAGCTGTGGGAAATGCGTATGCAGGGCAAGGACGGTATCGCCCGCGCCGTGTATGCCGCCATCCAAGGCCGCACGCTGCTGGTGCTGCATGTCTTCACCAAGAAGACGCAAGCGACCCCACGCGCCGCGATTGAAACCGCCCGCAAACGATTGGAGGCCATAAAGTGAAGACCCTGAAAACCCTTAAACGCGAATTGCTGGCTGATGCCGAAACGCGCGCAGCCTATGATGAAATGGCCGACGAATTCGCCATTGCCAACGAACTGATTGCAGCCCGCACCCGTGCGGGATTATCGCAAGGCGAAGTCGCGCAACGCATGGGCACAACACAAAGCGTGGTGGCGCGGCTGGAAAGCGGCAAACGCCCGCCCTCCATGCGCACCGTGCAGCGTTTCGCGCAGGCCGTGGGCGGGCATCTGGTGTTGCGCATCGAACGGGCGGCATAAAGAGTTACCCCCGCATAGCTCGACGGAGCGAAGAGCCGGACACCTTCACCGGCCTGGCGGGGGTTCCCGATTGAAGGCCGCATTGTGAAGGGATGCGATATGTTTTCCCCTGCCTACCTGAATCTCTCTGAATCGGTAACTCTTATCGGGCAACAATGCAACTTGCCAGCAGTCAAGCGAGAATGGCTGTTGCAACACGCCAGCGAAGGCCGCCTGCAACTGTTCGCGCTGGTGCGGAAAGATGTTTGCGTAATGCCTGACCCGCTACCTGTATCTCATCACCCATGCGAGGCTGAAATCCAGCATCTTTTCGACATGGGAAAGCGGATCGTGTACGAGGGCGGAGCCTATATTTCTATGGACGCAAAAGCCTTGATGCTGGTACAGCGGTCGCAGAAGATGGAGTATCCGATCACCATCAAAGACTTTTTTATCAATGGCAAAAAATATGACATTGCCGGGAAGCCGTTTGTATCGTTTGGCAAGGTTATGGCATTGCCAGGGCAGTGGGACATCTACGAGGATGATCTGCACTTCCGCGCCGCAGACATCGCCAGCCTGATCGAAAAATCAGACTTCGCCGCACCCGCCGCGAAGGGGAAAACTGCGCTGGTAGCAACGCCGGGCGGTGACAAACCTTGGCTAATACCGAACCCGCAAGACCCCAAACCAATACAACCCTGGTATATCCCAGCCCGATACTTTGCAAGGCAACTCGTTAAGGAAGATTTAACTCTGCTCGTTAAGAAAAGTTTGCTGGCAAAAAAAACCTCTCAGTCTTTAGGTAGTGTTGGGATTTTCAAGCGTGGTGGGAAAGAGCTGCTATCTGAAGGAACAGTCTTAAAAGCGTTCTCCAATGTCACACTGGGATAAAAACACTCAAACTTTCGCCGAAAGTTTTCTGTTAAACAGGCCGCAAACTCAGAACTGGCGCAGGTTCTAGCAAACTTTCATCGCCGCTTGCAAGCGCTTAACGCATGATTAGATTGGGAAGCTCCACAACACAAAGGAGTTTTCCAAAATGCAAACCGCTTCTAATCAATTTATACCGCTCGAAAAAATCACGCGCCCGAACCTGACGACCGAAGAGGCGGCATTTTTCCTCAACAGGCAACCGCAAACCCTGCGAGCTTGGGCCTGCCTGGAGCATGGCCCCATTCGCCCGGTGCGTATTTCTGGCCGCCTCGCGTGGCCGCTTGCGGGTATTCGCGCCTTGTTGGCAGGGGGTGAAAAATGAGCGCGGCCCTTGTTCCTAACAACGCCTGCCCCCAACGCTGGCGCGGCGAGGTTGCGCAGTGGTTTGAGTTCCTCCCGCCGGAATTTCACAACCACCTTGCCGACGGCATCGAGGCCGCTTGCGGCGAAGGTGACGACGAAACCGAAATTTGCCGGAAGATGCTTGACGTGTTGCGCGAAATACACAACGACTTGCCAGAGAGCGCATTGGAGCGTCGCTGCGCGGGGGACTTTCTGGCATGCGGCGATAATTATCTGGCCCCCGAAAAAAACGATTACGCTGGCGCGCCGCTTGTTCGAGGCGAAAGCACTGAAGCAATGATCGAGCGCCTCATACGCCAAGCCAAGCGGCGCGATGCGGCGGCGCGGATGCTTGCCGATGATCCGCAACCGCCAAACCCACCCGATTCCGCCGGGCGTATCGCCTACCGCCGCGCGTCGGACGTGAAGGCAAAGCCTATCAACTGGCTATGGCCGGGGCGCATCGCGCGCGGCAAGGTTTCCATGCTGGCCGGAAATCCGGGCTTGGGCAAAAGCCAGATCACGGCGAGCATGGCGGCGACGGTAACGACCGGCGGAATGTGGCCGGTGGATCGGGCGCGATGCCAGCGCGGCAACGTCGTTTTTCTTTCCGCAGAAGATGATGCCGAAGACACGATCCGCCCACGCCTCGAAGCCGCTGGAGCCGACCTGTCGCGCGTGTTCATCCTGGATGCCGTGGTGGACGGATACCGCGCCGACGGCAGCGAGGCGCTGCGCGGTTTCAATCTCAAGACCGACCTGCACCGGCTTGGCAAAATGCTGGATGAAATCGGCGGTGCTGCGCTGATTGTCATTGACCCCATCACGGCATATCTGGGCGAGGCCGACAGCCATAAAAACGCCGAAATACGTGCGCTACTTGCACCGTTGAGCGACCTCGCGGCAAAGCATGGCGCGGCTGTCGTTTGCGTTTCGCACCTGAATAAATCTGCTGGTGGCGAAGCCCTGATGCGCGTCACCGGCAGCCTCGCATTCGTCGCCGCTGCCCGCGCCGCATTCATCGTCACGAAAGACCCGGAGGACGATGCCCGCCGCCTGTTTCTGCCGCTCAAGAACAACATCGGCAACGACCAGACCGGGCTGGCCTTTGCTATTCAAGCGGCGCAAGTGAAAAGCGCGACAGGGCTGATCGAAACCTCGCGCATCGCGTGGGAACCGGAAGCCGTCACCGTCACCGCCGACGAGGCCGTTTCGACGGCCAGCAATCCCGAGGAGCATTCCGACATGCAGGATGCAAAAATCTTCCTGCGCGACCTGCTGTCAGG
>VIKH01000090.1 GCA_008080515.1 Gallionellaceae bacterium
AACCCGACCCCATGCATAACCAATTAAATTTGTTCGGCTTTTAACCGGACAGCAGTGATTAGACCTATGGCTTCATGGTGAAAAAGTGGTGGTGTTCTGTCACTACCGGGAAACTGGCCGGGCGCTCGCGCGTCATTTATCTGCGGCGCTGGAAAAGCGGTTTTGGATCAACGTTGGTCAGCGCCTCGGCCTCGATAAGCAAAATACAATTAAGGCCGTAACAGACTTTGGTGCGCGTTTCGATACCGATGGAGGGATGCGCCATATTCTGGATGGCGAATTAGAGAAACGCCTTGCTCGATATCCGAAGCTCTCGAACGAAGAAATAAATGATATTAAGGATGTGGTTCGACGTTTCTTGCGATCCCCATTATTTGTTGGACGTTACTTTAAAGATGTCAAAGCCCGTTCAAGCAAGCTCACTTTGGATAATGCGCTCGCCAAGAAAGACAAATCTGATGCGCCACTCAGCAAAAAAATTGATGACTTCCTCGAATTCATCGCACATAGATGCACTCCGGATGAAAGGCAAGGGTACCTTGAAGCATTGAAACAGATTCAGCCGGGCATGGGGATTCGAGGTGACCTAAAAAGAGACGAAGACGATGATTTGAGTCAGCTACGCGGTGTCAAAGTGATGCCCAATATCCGATTGGCCAACGGACTCGTGCGACAAAAATCGCGTCAAAGATTGATGCTCGCATTTAACACGCCTTTTTTCCCTGAAATACTCGTAGCCTCAAGCGTTCTTGCGGAAGGCGTGGATCTGCATCTCAATTGCCGTTATATCATTCATCACGATTTGAGCTGGAATCCAAGCACCCTAGAACAGCGGACAGGGCGGGTGGACAGGATCGGGGCGAAGGCTGAGACAGTCTCGAAACCAATAGAAGTCTTCATTCCCTACATAGGCGGCACTCAAGACGAAAAGCAGTATCGTGTTGTGATGGATCGGGAGAGATGGTTCCAAGTGCTGATGGGAGAAGATTATCGAACCGACGAGTCATACACAGAAGTGGTAGCAGAACGAGTGTGGCTACCTGATGCGGTTGCAAAAACATTGGCATTCGATCTATCAGTGCAACCCGATCACATTAGTGGCCAAAATCTGGAGAATGCTCAAAATGGTTTGGGTAGAAGGTAATATAAATAGCACGGCACCCATCCGTAATATTTCTCTATCAATCAAGCAAAAACCCGTGCAGTTATCACGCAAATTCATGAAACATCCGCGCTTGATGCAAAACCGTTTGCTGGTATTTTTCTTCACCCTGATATGTTTCGGTGCCGGGTTCATCAAGGTGTTCGGGCAACCTGTTGCCGCAGGTTTTCAGGCTCCACCCGCAGCGACGGCAAACGATAATGAGCCGCGCTTCCAAAGCCGTTTCGCCTCTTCCACGCTGCACACGCAAACCCACGCCGCTTCCGCCATTGAGCTGAAAGACGGGCGCATCCGCGCATTCTGGTTTGCGGGCAGCCGCGAGGGCGCGCGCGATGTCGAAATCCGCAGTGCGGCCTTCGACCCCGCTCTCGGGCAATGGGGTGCCGAGCAAACCGTGGTTACCCGCGAAGGCACGCAACAATCGCTGCTGCGCTACGTCAGCAAGTTGGGCAACCCGGTGGCGGGCCGCGCGGCGGACGGCACGCTGTGGCTGTATTACGTGACGGTGACGCTGGGCGGCTGGGCGGGCAGCTCCATCACCGCAATGGTTTCGCGCGACGAAGGCGAAACGTGGGGCGCGGCGCGGCGGCTGGTTACCTCGCCGTTTTTGAATATCAGCACGCTGGTCAAAGGCGCGCCGTTTTTCTACGGCGACGGCACGATGGGCCTGCCGGTTTACCACGAGTTCATCAGCAAATTCGGTGAGATTCTGCACCTCGACAAAAATGGCGCGGTGCAGGACAAGCAGCGCCTGACTGCGGGTGGAAGCGGCGCACTCCAGCCGGTGGTGCTGGTAAAAAATTCTGCCGAGGCGCTCGTGCTGCTGCGCTACGCGGGTGCGGCAACCCCCTACCGCGCCGTTGTTGCCGCCAGCAGCGACGGGGGACAACACTGGGCCGCGCCCGCGAAATCCGCCCTGCCGAACCCGAATTCGGCGTTGACGGCGGTGGTGCTGCCGGATGGGCGTATCCTCGCCGTGCTGAACAACCAGGAATCGGGGCGCGACGCTTTATCGCTGGTAATTTCTGCGGACGGCGGCTCGAACTGGCAAACCGTTTACCGGCTGGAAGACCAAACGGGTGTGCGCGGCCAATCCCCCGACGAATCTGCCTACCTCAAGACGTTTGCGCAACTGGCCAAAGAAACCGGGGTTAAGGCTGCCGATGTCGGCGAATATGCGGGATCGGCCAAACGCCAGGTTTGTGCGGGGCAAGGCTGCCGCTTCGAGTTTTCCTACCCCTACCTGATCCGGGCGCAAAGCGGCGATTTTCACCTGGTCTATACCTGGAACCGCAGCTTCATCAAACATGTCGCATTTAACCTGGCCTGGCTGGATCAGCGCCCGCTGGGGGCTGGCCCATGATCGCCTTCACCGACCTGACCGGCCTGGCGGGTAGCGCCGTTGCGGTGGCTGCAACTACCGCCTGCTTGCCCGGCGTGGCGCGCCTCCGCAAAGAGCGGCGCATTATCCTGATGTGCGCCGTAGCCGTTGTTGCCCTGTTTCCTTTCGGGGCGCTGCCGCTGGCCGCCTATCTGCGCGGCGCAATCGGGGATTTGAGCATCACCTCGCTGGTGTTGCTGGCGCTGGCGATAGCGCGGTTTGTGCTTGCGCCTGCGCCGGCGGGCGAACCCATTATTTCCTGCCGGGAGCCGGAATGCGAAAAAGACCGGCAGGCGTTGCTGCTACTGGTGGTGCTGGCCGCTGCGTGGTTGTATCCCATGGCATTGGGCGTCGGCCTGTTTGACCCCTACCGCGCGGGTTACGGCAGCGTGTGGCTCGTTGGGGCATTGCTGCTGCTGGCGCTGGCAGCCTGCCACCGGGGGCGTCTGCTGGTGGCGTCGTGCATTGCGTTGCCGGTGCTTGCCTGGAGCGTGGGCTGGCACGAGTCCAATAATTTATGGGACTATCTGCTCGACCCGTTGCTGGCCATCTACGCCGCTGGCACCGTGGTCAAGCGCGGTGCCCGGAGGCGGATAAAGCACGCCCCGGCGTCAACCTGATGGTTTGCGAGCGTACTTTGAACGGGGAATGGACATGATTTCCGGTGCCGCCAAACTGGAGTGGTTAAAGAATCTGTACCCGGGATATTTTTCCCTAACCATGGCGACGGGGATCATCTCCGTGGCGCTGGATATGCTCGAGATGCCGGTGCTATCGGATTTGATGTACGTGATCACGCTGGTTTCGTGGTTCGCGCTGCTGGCTCTATACGCCTTGCGCCTGCTGCGGTTCCCGAGAGAGGTGTGGGCCGATCTGTTAAACCCGCGCACGACTTTCTTCTTTTTCTCCTTTGTTGCGGCCACCAATATCGCGGGGATATTGTTCAATCTTCACGGCCTGTACGATCTGGCTTTCGCCTGCTGGATCTGCGCGTTTCTGGCCTGGTCGGCGCTGCTCCATTGCAGCTTCAGCGTGCTGACGCTGCGCCGCAATGAGCGCAACGTCAATGTCGTCCACGGCGGCTGGCTGATGTGCATAGTCGGCACGCAGTCGCTGGTGTTGCACGGCCTGAACATCATCCCCGAACTGGAAAGTCACGCCGACTACATGATGGTCGGGATTTACATGCTATGGGGGGTCGGGCTGATTCTTTACGGCATTTTTGTCACTCTGTTCTGCTACCGTATCTTTTTTCTGGATATGAGCTACGATGATTACACCCCGCTGATGTGGGTCATCATGGGGGCTGCCGCCATCAGCGCCAACGCCAGCAGCGCGCTGGCCTTGTCGAACCCCATCAAGTCGGTGCTGGTCGCTTTCCATCCCATGGTGGACATGGTGGCGCTTATTTCGTGGGCGTGGGCTACCTGGTGGATTCCCCTGCTGGTTGTCATCGGCTATTGGAAACATTTTATCCTGCGCATTCCCCTGCGCTATGAGCCCACGCAGTGGAGCATCGTCTTCCCTGTCGGCATGTATGCCGTGACCAGCTACCGGCTTGCGCTGGCCGCCGAATTTGAGCCGCTGCATTGGGTTTCTCACGTCATATTATGGGTGGCTCTCGCGCTGTGGTGCCTGGTGATGTTTGGCCTGCTTCGCCGTCTGGTTAAAGGGGGGGCGCTATCCAAAATCCACTATTGATCCGGCTCCTGGCTTTGTTGCAACCCCGTTACAGAATGCGCCAACCATTCCGCAAGCCGAACGCTTTTGGTTATACTCCGCACTCTTTTGAAAGCCGGATATGGATTTGCTGAACATCGTCGTTCTCGCCGCCGGAAAGGGCAAGCGCATGCACTCGGATTTGCCCAAGGTGCTGCACCCGCTCGCCGGTCGCCCGCTGCTGCAACATGTGCTGGAGTGCGCGGCAGCGCTCGGGCCGCAACAGGTTTGCGTGGTGTACGGGCATGGCGGCGAAGCGGTGCCGCAGGCGATGCGGGAGCATGCGGCCAAATTTGTCCTGCAGGAGCCGCAGCTCGGCACCGGGCACGCGGTGCAGCAGGCGCTGCCGCATCTCGCCGACGATAGCCGGACGCTGGTGCTGTACGGCGATGTGCCGCTGATCCAGCGCAGCACCTTGCACCAGATGCGGCAGGCGGCGGCTGACGGTCTGGTATTGCTGACCATCCGCCTGGATAACCCGACCGGCTATGGCCGCATCCTGCGCGACGTACAGGGCGACGTGCTGGGCATCGTCGAGGAGAAGGATGCGACGGCGGAACAACGCGAAATCGGGGAGGTGAATACCGGCATCCTGCTCGCGCCCACAAAACTCCTCCGCCAGTGGCTGGCGAAATTGCGCAACAACAATGTTCAGGGTGAGTACTACCTCACCGATATTGTCAGCATGGCAGTCGCGCAAGGTATCGCCGTGCATACCGTACAACCCGCGCACGAGTGGGAAATCCTGGGCATCAACAGCAAGGTGCAACTGGCCGCGCTGGAGCGCACCTGGCAACGCGAGCAGGCGCAGCACCTGCTGGAGCAGGGCGTCACCTTGGCCGACCCGGCACGTCTGGAGGTGCGCGGCGCGCTGGCCTGCGGGCGCGATGTAACGATTGATGTCGGGTGCGTGTTCGAGGGAGAAGTGCATCTCGGCGATGGCGTGCGAGTGGGGGCTTACAGCGTGATCCGCGACGCGCGTATCGCTTCCGGCACCCACATCGAACCTTACAGCCACATCGTCCAAACCGAAATCGGCGCAGACTGCCGCATCGGCCCCTACGCGCGGCTGCGCCCCGGCAGCAAGCTGGGCGACGGGGTGCATATCGGTAATTTTGTCGAGGTGAAAAACAGCGACATCGCGGCGCACAGCAAGGCCAACCACTTGAGCTACATCGGCGACAGCAGCGTGGGCAGCCGCGTCAACGTCGGCGCGGGCACCATCACCTGCAATTACGACGGCGCAAACAAGCACCGCACGATCATCGAAGATGATGTATTCATCGGCTCGGACACGCAGCTGGTGGCACCGGTCACCGTCCGGCGCGGCGCCACCATCGGCGCCGGTTCCACCATCACGCGCGACGCGCCGGAAAATACCCTGACCCTGTCGCGCGCCAAACAGGCCACGGTGCCGGGCTGGCAGCGACCCGTCAAAGGAAAACTGTAAAATGTGCGGAATCGTCGGCGCAATCGCGCAACGCAACGTCGTGCCCATCCTGCTGCAAGGCTTGCAGCGCCTCGAATATCGCGGTTACGACTCGGCCGGCCTGGTGGTGGTCAACAATAACCGGCTGGAGCGCGAGCGCAGCACCGGGCGCGTGGCGGAGCTGGCGGCGAGAAGCGCTCACGCCAGCGGGCTGCTCGGCATCGGGCATACGCGCTGGGCCACGCACGGCGTGCCGAGCGAGCGCAACGCCCATCCGCTGATCAGCGGCAACCTCGTCGCGGTGGCGCATAACGGCATCATCGAAAACTACGAAGTGCTGCGTGTGCGCCTTACCGCCGAGGGTTACGAATTCGCTTCCGACACCGACACCGAGGTCATCGCCCACCTCATCCACAGCCATTACGCGCGCGGCAACAGCTTGCTGGCCGCAACCCGCTCCGCGCTCGCCGAGCTGGTGGGCGCTTACGCCATCGGCGTGGTGGCGGCAGACAACCCCGCGCAACTGGNGCAAGGGCAGCCCGCTGTTGCTGGGGGTGGGCGACGGGGAGCGCTTCATCGCATCGGACGTGTCGGCACTGCTGGAAGTGACCCGGAACGTGGTGTATCTGGAAGAGGGCGATGTGGCCGAAATCGGCTTGAGCAGCCACCGCATTTTTGACGCGAGCGGCCAAGCGGTGGAGCGCCCGGTACACGTCAGCACACTCAGCAACGAAAGCATGGAACTGGGCGAATACCGCCACTACATGCAAAAGGAAATTTTCGAGCAGCCGCAGGCGCTGGCCGACACGCTGGAAGCGGTGTGCTACAGCCAGTCGCTGGTGCCGGGCATTTTTGGCGCCGAAGCGGCCGCCGCGTTTTCACAAGTTGACAGCATCCTGATTCTGGCCTGCGGCACCAGCCACCATGCGGGGCTGGTGGCGCGCTACTGGCTGGAGGAAATTGCCGGTCTGCCGTGCAGCGTGGAAATCGCCAGCGAATACCGCTACCGCGTGAGTGTGGCCAACCCGAAAACGCTGGTCGTGACCGTTTCGCAGTCGGGCGAAACCGCCGATACGCTGGCCGCGCTCAACCACGCCAGAGCGCAGGGGCACACGCATACGCTCTCGATCTGCAACGTGCCGGAAAGCGCGCTGGTGAGGCTGTCCAAACTGCGCATGTTGACGCGCGCCGGCCCGGAAATCGGCGTCGCATCCACCAAGGCTTTTACCACGCAACTGGCCGCGCTTTTTCTGCTGACCCTGGTTCTGGCCAAGCAGCGCGGCAGGCTGAATGAGGAAGAGGAACAGCGCCATTTGCACGACTTGCGCCATCTGCCGAGCGCCGTGCAAGCCGTGTTGAAACTCGAGCCCGACATTGCGCGCCTGGCGGAAAATTTTGCCGACAAGCACCACGCCCTATTCCTCGGTCGCGGCCTGCACTACCCGATCGCCCTGGAAGGCGCGTTAAAGCTCAAGGAAATCTCCTACATCCACGCCGAAGCCTATCCCGCCGGAGAATTGAAACACGGCCCGCTGGCGCTGGTAGACCAGGATATGCCGGTCATCGCCGTGGCGCCCAACGATGCGCTGCTGGAAAAACTCAAATCCAACCTGCAGGAGGTGCGCGCGCGCGGCGGCGAGCTATACGTGTTTGCCGATGCCGGGACGCGCTTCCATTCCGGCGAGGGCGTACACCTGATGCAGATGCCGGAACACGCCGGATATTTGAGCCCGATTCTGCACACCATTCCCTTGCAGTTGCTGGCCTATTATGTGGCGCTGCAAAAGGGAACCGATGTGGACAAGCCGCGCAATCTCGCCAAATCCGTCACGGTAGAGTGACGGTTTGGAATTGAACTGTTGGCTGCTCGTATAAATAAGAGTTGTCAGTGCAAAATAAAGAGTGTCAGAACGATTGGGGTTGAACAGAACAAATAAAGTCCGTCGGAGCAACTGCGCCACACAAAGCAACAATTTCTGTCTAAGCTGCGCTTCCACGCTCATAAGCAGGCACCAGCCTGCTCGATGCGTGGATCGAAGAGTGACCTACCAAGAGGTAATGGAAATCACGATTGCGACCACCCTCTTTCGAGAGGGGGATGCCCCGCGCGCGCAGCGGGGATCGAAGCAACAACAAACTTGGCTTCATCGACCAAACTTGGATGTCCCCGCGCGCAGCGGGGATTGAAGCATAGCTTCGCATGGTCTGGCCACCCCTCTTTCGATGCCCCCGCACGTGCGGGGATTGAAGGCCGATCTACAAGGCGCCCGCCGTCACGTTCTAAAGCCCACGCACACAGCGGGGATCGAAGGGCGAAGGTGAAGCTCGTCGCCTACCCGTTCCAGAGGCCCCCGCACGCAGCGGGGATCGAAGGTGTCATTCCGACATACATCAAGCGCCTCTCTTGATGTCCCCGTGCTCGTATAAATAAGAAGTGTCAGTACAAAATAAAGAGTGTCAAAACGGCAGGGTGAACAGAACTTCTGTCCGTTCTGCCACCTGCTTATCGGTCAACAGGCAGGATCATGAGCATGTGCTTCAGGTGCGCCCCACCTTAAGAACAGATAGAGCAAGAGCAGCGTCTTCGGCAGGCATACCCTGTTGGCGCCGACGTATATTTGACCCATGTGCTGACGTTGGGCTGACCCAAGCAAATAGTTAACAAACCAACATGCAGCAACAGTTCACGATGTGCAGTACTGGGTCACTGAAATCCCGGCAGGTGGGTCAAATTCTCATCAGCGACAACACGCAGGAGCAAACGCGCCCCTGATTATGTTCCAGAAAGCCCAAAGAAGCGTATGCTTGTGCGTGTTCTGGAATATGGAAGGAGGGTCAAAATGTGGCGATTTCTGCGTAATGCTCTCGGCTTTCTGGTGGCTTCTACGGTTCTCATGGCGTGCGCAACCGCGACGCAGCCGGACGAGATGTGGATGGACCCCTCCTACCGTTCGCTTCCCAAAAAGATCATGGTGGTCGGCGTATCCCGCAAGCCCGTAAACCGGCGTATTTTCGAGGACGAGTTTGTCAGGCAGATCACGGCCCATAACGTCGAAGCGGTTGCCAGTTACACGGTTCTTCCCGACGAGCTGCAAGGCGACCATAACGCCATCGCAGGCAAGGTGAAAGAGATGGGGGCCGATACGGTGCTCATCACGCGGGTGACGGGCAAAAAGACGGTAAAAACCTATGTGCCAGGGTTTTACCCGCCTCCTTATTATGGTACGTGGCCTGACTATTATGGCTACGGCTACAACGCCATGTACTCGCCCGGTTTTATGGCCGAGGAAGAAATCACGGTGATTGAAACCAATTTGTACGACGCTTCCAATGACCGGCTGATCTGGGGTTCCACGACCGAGGTGGTGAAGCGCGGCTCAAGCCAGGATCGTATCAACCGCTACATTGGCATCGTGATGAAAGCCATGGCCGCGCAGGGGCTGTTTTATTAAGGGCGTGCGCCCCTGTTCCCTACGCTGCAACATGATGGTCTGGTTCCACAGACAGTTTCATTCCAACGGTTTTTAACACGGCAAGCAGGGTTTTCAGTGTCGGATTCCCTTTGGCGGATAGTGTCCGATACAGCGATTCCCGGCTGATCCCTGCTTCAGCAGCAACCACCCCAAGGCCACCATACGCTTCCACCACTGTGCGAAGAGCAAGCAGGCCTGCGGCACGATCATCGGGATTGTCGAGCGATGCCATGGCGGCTTTCAGATATTCAACAGCCAACTCACGATCCGCGCGCAGCTCGGCCACTTCGCGATCATAGTGAGATACCGCAGCTTTAAGTTTCTTGCTCATCATTGCCTCCTTTTCCAATCTGCCCAATATTCCATGGCGGTTCTGATGTCGGCAGCTTGCGATTTTTTGGAACCGCCGCACAGCAAGATCACTTACAGTTTTGGCACGAAGCGGAAGTACGTAGAGTGGGCAAGCAGTTCACCGGTTATGCCGAATTCCGCGTGGGCAAACGATAAAGCGGTTTGCCCACCCTACCGGGCTAACGGGCTAGATCAATTATTCACATCCCGCTACTGCCTGAAAAATAGATTTGTGATCGGTAATGTTCCATTAACTTGAGCTGCGGGAAGTATCGTTCGGCGAGTCGAAGAAATCGCTGCAGCAACCAGCCGATTTCTGAATCAGCAGCACTTGCTGAAAGAAGCAGTTCGGGTTCGTATCGTACTGCACTACCTAACACGAACATAGCTACATAATAGTATGCGGCTCTGGTCAATCTGATCACGCCGTCTTTTCTGCGAAGCGCATACCATGTAGCGTGGTTTTGAAGAGCTAAACCAGGGAGCAGGCGCTTGTCCAAGAATTCAGCAATGGCGTCATAGCTCTTTCCGAGATTTTCATCGGTTACCAAAAGTAAGCCTTGTCCTTCAGCCACGCATACGTCTGCGAGTTCTGGTAAGCCTGCTTTCCAGGTTGTCGCGAAATCATCTGGATAGTTTAGGAGCTGTAGTCGAACAGGCCCGTCCATTATGGCGCGCACCGAAATCGTTTGAATATGAAGGTGGGTCTTGTCGAAGAGCCTGTAGTCGTATGCAAGCTCGACAATATTGCCGAGGGCGTCTGAAAGGGAGATTTGCGTGCGCTCATTCCATGCAACGTTCTGAGTATCCAAGTAGTCGGTAAAGGTGCCGCTACAAAGTTGTGCATGCGAACTCAGCAAGTCGTCGCCAATGACAAACTTCAGACCGTGACCAGTCTTTGGCATCACCTCTGGGCCCAGCGCTAGAAAAGCGCGCGTAAGATTTAGAAAAGAGTAATACAGTGGTAATGGGGCTGTGAGAAGGCTGGCATCACGAGCAGCGTGTCGGAATTCTAGTGCCTGCCTTGTCCTGACCTGTGCGTACTTGAGATATTCGTTCCACGGAATGTCCTTCTTGTACGGCTTTAAGCGCTTCTCAAGAAATGACGTGCCAAAACGCGCAATGTGACTCCATACCTCATTCAGAGGATCCTCTGAATAGATAAGGGTGCGCTCATTCTGAAAGGAGCCAATGTGAGATAGTGATATGTAATCATTCATCACGTAGCCTATGATACTGAATAGTTAGTGTCAGCTTGTGCGGCAAGTCAGCCTCGCAACGCTCAAGCCTGATTGCTGGCTTCCACCAGTTGCTTCAATTTGTTTTTCGCCGCGCCGCTGGCGATAGCCTCGCCTGCCACCTTCACGCCTTCTGCCAGTGAGTGAGCCAGTCCGGCCACATAGATCGCCGCACCGGCATTGAGCTGCACGATGTCACGCGCCGCGCCGGGCTGGTTATCGAGCGCGGCGAGCAGCATGGCTTTCGCCTCTTCCGGGTTGCTGACCTGGATGGCGTTCAGCGGCGCGGGGGTCAGGCCGAACTGTTCGGGCTGGACGGTGGTTTCGCTGATCTTGCCATCCTTCAGCTCGGCGATGAAGGTGGTGGTGCTGATGGAGATTTCGTCCATGCCGTCCGAGCCATGCACCACCAGCACGTGGCAACTGCCGAGCTTTTGCAGCACTTCGGCAATCTTGCGGGTGAGCGCGCGGTTGAACACGCCGACCACCTGGTTTTGCGCGCCTGCCGGGTTGGTGAGCGGGCCCAGCAGGTTGAACAGGGTGCGCACACCGAGCTCGCGCCGCACCGGCGCGGCGTGTTTCATCGCGCTGTGGTGGTTGGGGGCGAACATGAAGCCGACGCCGATGCTGTCCACGCACTGGCCGACCTGCTCCGGCGTGAGGTTGACGTTCACGCCAAGTTTTTCCAGTACATCAGCCGAGCCGCAGGTGGAGGAAACAGAGCGCCCGCCGTGCTTGGCCACGCTGGCCCCGGCAGCCGCCGCGACCAGCGCCGCGCCGGTGGAAACGTTGAAGGTCTGCGCGCCGTCGCCGCCGGTGCCGCAGGTATCAATCAGGTGCGCGGTGCGGGTAACCTTTACCTTGCTGGAAAGCTCGCGCATCACTTCCGCCGCCGCCGCGATTTCTTCCACCGTTTCGCCTTTCATGCGCAGTGCGGTGAGTACTGCCGCGATCTGCGCGGTGGTGAATTGTCCGCCCATGATGTGCTGCATCAGCTCGCGCATCTCGGCGAACGGCAGGTCGTGGCGCTCGATCAGGTGGGTGAGGGTCTGCGAGTAGGTCATCGTCCTGCTCCTTCGAGAAAATTTTTCAGCATGTCGTGGCCGTGTTCGGTGAGGATGGATTCGGGGTGGAATTGCACGCCTTCCACCGCCAGCGTTTTGTGGCGCACCCCCATGATTTCGCCGTCCTCCGTCCAGGCGGTGATCTCCAGGCAATCCGGCAGCGTTTCGCGCTCGATCACCAGCGAGTGGTAGCGCGTGGCGGTGAAGGGGTTGGGCAGACCGCGGAACACGCTGGTGTTGTTGTGGAAAATGGGCGAGGTCTTGCCGTGCATCAGTTGTTTGGCGTGGATGATATGCCCGCCAAACGCCTGGCCGATGCTCTGGTGGCCGAGGCACACGCCGAGCATGGGGATGCGCCCGGCAAAGCGCTGGATGGTTGGCACCGAAACGCCGGCCTCGTTGGGCGTGCATGGCCCTGGCGAGATCACGAGGTGCTGCGGCTTGAGCGCCTCGATCTGCTCCAGCGTGATTTCATCGTTGCGGTATACCGCCACCTCCTCGCCCAGCTCGGCAAAATACTGCACCAGGTTGTAGGTGAAGGAATCGTAGTTGTCTATCATCAGCAGCAATTTGTATCCAATCTCTTGATTATTACCCGTTAGAACGCTTTAAAAATTTGCCACACCGACAATAGCCGGTGTCCGGCTTGTTGGATGCCTACCTATCCGGTTGATTGCCAAAACCCACCCCCTGTAGGGCGCAATAAGCCTGTCCTGAGCGTAGTCGAAGGGCGAAGCGCATTGCGCCATCAGGCGGAACACATTCGGCGGATTACGCTACGCT
>VIKH01000182.1 GCA_008080515.1 Gallionellaceae bacterium
GCACCACCTTGCTGGAAGAAAAAGTCATCAGCCCGGAAGACATGAACCTGGTCCAGGTGATAGACGAACCCGGAGCGGTGGTCAGCGCGATTTTCAAACACTACGAAACGCGCGGCTTCGAACCTTCGGAAGCGGAGCGCGAGCGGCAGCTTTACTTGTAGGATTTTTCCGGTTCATGCGGCACGTACAAAGTTTCGCGCCCATCGAAGATGCGGACGCCAAAACCCTCATCCTGGGCAGCATGCCCGGCGAGGCTTCGCTCCGGGCGGGCCAGTACTACGCGCATCCCCAGAACCTGTTCGGGCGCATCATGGGCGAACTGCTCGGCACCGATCCGGCTTCGCCTTACGAACAAAGAACCCAGACGCTGAAGTCGGCCAGGATCGCGCTGTGGGACGTGCTCCGGTCATGCCGCCGCAAAGGCAGCCTGGACTCCAACATCGATCACGAATCGCTCGTCCCGAACGATTTTGCGGCGTTCTTCCGATGCCATCCAAAAATCACCCGCGTCTTTTTCAATGGCGCCAAGGCCGAGGAGTGTTACCGCAGGCATGTGCGGCCCGTCACCGGAATCGAATCCATCGAGTACCTGCGCCTGCCGTCCACCAGCCCGGCAAACGCATCCATTTCCTACGAGCGCAAACTTGAGGCATGGCGGGCGGTAACAAGATAAACCCGGACTCCCTAATTACCACATGGCCGCACAGCCCCTCCCTACATCGGCTAAAATGCGCCCATTCCAATTCATCGAGGCTACTGCGATGCGCTTCCTGTCCTTATTGCTGCTGGGCTGTTTCTCCGTCACCGCCTACGCCCAGAAACCGGTTCCCGATAACCTCGAACCGCTGCCGCCACCGCCCGCCTTCGATGCCGCGCCGGATGCCGCCGGCGAACCGGAAGTGACCATCACCAAGCAGGCCGAACAGACCGTCGAGGAATATCGCGCAAACGGCAGGCTGTACATGATCAAGATTACGCCGAAGCATGGCGTGCCTTACTATCTGGTGGACGACCGGGGCGACGGCAAGTTTACGCGCCAGGAAAGCCTCGATTCCGGCCTGCGCGTGCCGCGCTGGATCATTCATAAATTCTAGAACATGGCCGTTTTTACCAGCGTCTCGGAGGCGGAACTGACCGCCTGGCTGGGCGATTATTCCCTGGGCCAATTGCTGGAATTGCAGGCCATCGCCTCCGGCATCGAGAACACCAATTACTTCGTGACCACCAGCAATGGCCGTTTCGTGCTCACGCTGTTCGAGAAACTCAGCGCCGACGAGCTGCCGTTCTATCTGAATCTGATGGCGCACCTCGCGCGCCACGGCATCCCCTGCCCCTGCCCGGTGGCGAACCGGCGCAACCAGTTTCTGGGTGAGCTTAACGGCAAGCCCGCCTGCATCGTCAGCCGCCTGAGCGGCAAGTCCACCACCGCACCGAACATCGCGCAGTGCGCCGCGATCGGCGCGATGCTCGGGCAGATGCATATCGCCGGGCAGATGGACAGCGAGGTTGCGCTGCACGCGCGGCACAACTCGGCAGCGCTGCCGCAGGGCGTGATCCACGCCGACCTGTTCCGCGACAATGTGCTGCTGGAAGAAAACCGCGTCGGCGGGCTGATCGATTTTTATTTCGCGTGCAGCGATGCGCTGCTGTATGACGTGGCGATCACCGTGAACGACTGGTGCATGGATGCCGATGGCTCGCTGGACGCGGCGCGCGCTCAGGCTTTTCTGCGCGCCTACCACGCGGTGCGCCCGCTGCTGGACAGCGAACGCGAGGTCTGGCTGCTGATGCTGCGCGTCGCCGCATTGCGTTTCTGGCTGTCGCGCCTGTTCGACCTGCACCTGCCGCGCGACGGCGAACTGATCCATGCGCATGACCCGCGCCACTTCGAGCGGATACTGAAAAACCACATCGCAACGGCGCAAGCCGTCTGGCTATAAGCGAGGACGACATGGAGATACGCAAACTGAACGCCGCGCGCGGCTGGATCTGGGTGAAGCAAGGATACCAACTCATCATGCGCAACCCGCTGATGTCCGTCACTTTCGCGCTGGTCGGCGCACTGGCCATGTTCGCCGCGCTCAAAGTTCCGCTGCTCGGCCCGCTGCTCGCCGTGCTGTTGATGCCGGTACTTGTGGCCGGCTACATGCGCGTCTGCCGCGCGCTGGAAGAAGATGAGGAAATCGAACTGACGCACCTGTTCGAAGGCTTCCAGAAACACGCGGCACGCCTGGTCGCGTTGGGCTGCTTCGCCATGCTGGGCATTCTCGTCGCCTCCATCGCGATGGTATTCATCGGCGGTGAAGCACTCACCAAGCTGCTGGAAAGCTTTCAGTCCGCCAGCGATCCTCAACTGCTGGCAGAAGCCATGTGGGCCGCCGGATCGGGCGTGGCGCTCAGCCTGCTAGTCGGTTTCACGCTGGTGATCGTGCTGATGCTGGCGCTGCAATACGCGCCGATGCTGGTGTTCTTCAACGATGCGCCGCCATTTACCGCACTACGCGCCAGCCTGTCCGGCACCTTGCGCAATCTCGTGCCGTACACCGTGTACAGCCTCATCATGCAAATCATCGCGCTGTTGCTCAGCATGCTGCCGTTCAACATCGGCTTGATCGTATTGCTACCGCTCGGCTTCACCTCGCTCTACGTCAGCTACCGCAACATCTTCCCCTTTGCCGGAGAAACCCAGTCCGTCCAGCCGAGCTAATTATTCTGCTCGACGAACACCGCCGCCTGCCATTGGTATTTTTCATGCCCTCGTTGGGTATTACTGCACTCCGGCCAATCTACACCGCCGTCAGCTTCGCATATTCCAATGCCAGCCAT
>VIKH01000091.1 GCA_008080515.1 Gallionellaceae bacterium
CGCAGTTTCTCTGTGTGCTCTGTGTTCTCTGTGGCTTGAATTGCGGTTTTAAGGATTATTAAAGAGGCTTGGCCGGATAATTCAAAACCCATCATTCAACACCCATCATGAGCTGGATCTGCTACCTCCTTGAATGCGCCGACGGCACGCTCTACTGCGGCATCACCAACGATTTGGATAAGCGCCTCGCCGCGCACAATGCGGGCGAGGGCGCCAAGTACACGCGCGGGCGCACTCCGGTGCGGCTGGCGCATGTCGAAACCCATGCCGACAAATCCGCCGCACTGAAGCGCGAGATGCAGATCAAGCGGATGTCGCGCGCCGCAAAGGAGCTGCTTTGTGCTGACGCGGGGCGGCGAAAACCCGTAAAATAGCGCCTTCGCAATTCTGCCGGATTGATTACATGCCTACCTTGGGTTCCGACATAACGCCCGCCAGCGGGCGCGAATCTTTTCTGAAGCATGGTTCCAGACCCACGTTTCAGCAAGTCATCCTGACGCTGCAAAATTTTTGGGACAAGCAGGGCTGCACGCTGCTGCAACCCTACGATATCGAAATGGGGGCGGGCACTTTCCATACTGCGACTTTCCTGCGCGCGATCGGCCCGGAACCGTGGCGCGCCGCCTACGTGCAGCCTTCGCGCCGCCCCAGAGACGGGCGCTACGGCGAGAACCCCAACCGCTTGCAGCATTATTACCAGTACCAGGTGGCGCTGAAGCCTTCGCCGGACAACATCCAGGAGCTGTATCTCGATTCTCTGCGCGCGCTGGGGATCAACACCGCCGAGCACGACATCCGCTTCGTCGAGGACGACTGGGAATCGCCCACGCTGGGCGCGTGGGGGCTGGGCTGGGAGGTGTGGCTGGACGGCATGGAGGTGACGCAGTTCACTTATTTTCAGGAAGTCGGCTCGCTGCCCTGCCGCCCGGTGCTGGGCGAAATCACTTACGGGCTGGAGCGCCTGACGATGTATTTGCAGGACGCGGCAAACGTGTTCGATCTGGTGTGGGCGAAGAACGGCAACCGGGTGGTGACCTACGGCGACGTGTATCACCAGAACGAGGTGGAGCAGTCCAAATACAACTTCGAGCATTCCAACACCGAAATGCTGTTCCGCCATTTCGCCGAATACGAATCGGAGGCCAAACGCCTGATGGAAGCGGGCCTGGCGTTGCCCGGCTTCGAGATGGTGATGAAATGCTCGCACACGTTTAATCTGCTGGATGCGCGCGGCGCGATTTCGGTCACCGAGCGCGCCGCTTACATCGGTCGGGTGCGGGCGCTGGCGAGGGCGGTGGCGCAGGCCTACCACGACTCGCGCGAGCGGCTGGGCTTCCCGATGCGCGAGAGCGGGGTGGAAGCATGAATGAGACGCTGCTGATCGAGTTGCTGACCGAAGAGCTGCCCCCGAAGTCGCTGGAGCGCCTGTCTGTGGCGTTTGCCGACGAAGTTCATGCCGCGTTGCGCGAGCAGGCATTCGCTGATGAGAGCAGCATAATCACCCGTTTTGCCACGCCGCGTCGGCTGGCCATGACGATCAAAAACGTGCTGGCGCAACAGCCGGACCGCACCATCGAGCGCAAGGGGCCGTCGGTTGCGGCTGCCCTGGACGCGGAAGGCAAGCCGACCAAGGCGCTGGAAGGTTTCATGCGCTCCGCCGGGGTGACGTTCGAGCAGTTGCAGCGCAGCGGCGAGGGCAAGGCGGAGTATTTCTCCGCGCGCCTCGAACAGCGTGGCAAGGAGCTGGATAGCTGCCTGGCCGACATCGTGGCGCAGGCGTTGAAAAAGCTTCCCGTTACCAAACTGATGCGCTGGGGAGGTTCGGAGCATCAATTTGTGCGCCCGGCTCACGCGCTGACCATGCTGCACGGCGACCGGGTTGTCCCCGGCGAAATATTCGGGCTGCAAAGCGGCAACGTCACGCGCGGCCACCGCTTCCTGTCCGGCGAGCCGATCACCTTGCCGTACGCCGACAGTTATGCCGACATCATGGAGAGCGCGGGCTGCGTGATACCCGGCTTCATCCGGCGCCGCGAGACAATCGCCAAACAATTGGATCAGGCGGCCGAGAAGCTGGATGCGATCTGGATCGGCCATGGCGCACAGCAGTCCATGAAGGAGCTGCTGCTGATGTCGAACGCCGAGCGCGCGGCGTTGAGCCCCCTGCTGGACGAAGTGACGGCGCTGGTGGAATGGCCGGCCGTATATGTGGGCGAGTTCGATGCGGAATTTCTCGAAGTGCCGCAGGAATGCCTGATACTTACCATGCAGCAGCACCAGAAATATTTCCCGCTGCTGGATGGCGGCGGCAAGCTGCTCAACAAGTTCCTGATCGTCTCCAACATGCGGGTGAGCAACCCCGCCCACATCATCGGCGGCAACCAGCGCGTGGTGCGACCGCGCCTTTCCGACGCGCGTTTTTTCTTCGACCAGGACCGCAAGCATCCGCTGGAATCGCGCGTCGAGAAGCTGGGCAGCGTGGTATATCACAACAAGCTGGGCACGCAGTTGCAGCGCACCGAGCGCATCGCCACCCTCGCGGGCACCATCGCCCGCCTGCTGGGCGCGGACAAGGCGGATGCGGAGCTGGCGGCGCGCCTATCCAAGGCAGACCTGCTCACCGACATGGTGGGCGAATTTCCGGAGCTACAGGGCATCATGGGGCGCTATTACGCGCTGCACGACGGCGAGGACCAGGTGGTGGCGGACGCCATCGAGGCGCACTACCGCCCGCGTTTTGCCGGAGATGCCCTGCCGGAGGGCGCATTGGCCTGCTCGGTGGCGCTGGCCGACAAACTGGATACGCTGCTGGGGATCTACGGTATCGGCCAAATTCCGAGCGGCGACAAGGATCCCTTCGGCTTGCGCCGCAACGCGTTGGGGGTATTGCGCATCCTGATCGAAACGCCGCTCAACCTGCCGTTGCCCGCCTTGCTCAAGACGGCGGCAGAAAACTTTCCGGCGGGCATGTTGGGAGCGAACGTGGCGGGTGACGTGGAAGGGTTTGTGCTGGACCGCCTGCGCGGTTATCTGCGCGAGCGCGGCTTCGAGGTGCAGCATATCGAAGCGGTGTTCCAGGTGCTGGATGGGCGGCTGCACGAAGCCTTGCCGCGCCTGCATGGCGTGCGCGCATTTGCCGCGCTGGCGGGGGCGAAAGACCTCGCGGCGGCCAACAAGCGCGTGCAGAACATCATGCGCAAAAACCGCGAGGAACTCGGCTCCGGTTTGGGCGATACGACCGTAAAACCCGATCTGCTGAAAGAAGCGCCCGAGCGCGATCTCTACCAGGCCATACAGGAAATCGGGCCGTTTGCGCAGGGCTACCTGGACCGCGGCGATTATGGACAGAACCTGAAGGCGCTGGTCACGCTCAAGCCGTTCATAGACGACTTTTTCGACAAGGTCATGGTGATGTGCGAAGACCAGGCATTGCGCCTGAACCGTGCGGCGCTGTTGGGGCAACTGGGCAAGCTGATGAACCAGACTGCCGATATTTCCAGGCTGGCGGTGTGAGAAAAGCAGACGCCAGACGGTAGTCGCCAGGTTCCAGTTTTGAAGACAAAAACCGCGCAGAGACAACGCCAACGACCAACTAACGCCTGACGACTACCAACTGAAGTTATGAAACTCATCATTCTCGACCGCGATGGCGTCATCAACCAGGACTCCGACCAGTTCATCAAGAACCCGGAAGAGTGGATACCCATACCGGGCAGCCTGGAGGCCATCGCGCAACTGTGCCAGGCGGATTATCGCGTGGTGGTGGCGACCAACCAGTCGGGCGTGGGGCGCGGCTTGTTCGACATGCACACCCTCAATGCCATCCACGACAAGATGCACAAAGCGGTGGCGCTCGCGGGTGGCCGCATAGATGCGATATTTTTTTGCCCCCATGCCGCCGAGGCCAATTGCCATTGCCGCAAACCCAATACCGGGATGCTGGAAGAAATTGCGGCGCGCTACGATGTGAGCCTGCGCGGCGTTTACGCGGTGGGGGATTCGTTGCGCGATCTGACCTCGGCCGCCAGGGCGGGCGCTTTGCCGGTGCTGGTGCTGACCGGCAAAGGCGGCAAAACCCTGGAAAAGGGCGGGTTGCCGGAAGGCACACGGATTTATCCGGATCTGGCGGCGGCAGCGGCGGGGTTGATTTGACGGTGGAAATTTTAGCCATGGATAGCGCGCTTCTCGAACCATGATTTTTATTCGATCACTGGTATTTCTGCTGCTGCAATTCGTTATTACCCCGATCTACGCGCTGATCGCGCTATTTACCTTCCCGTTTCACCCGCTCACGCGCTACCGCATCATCTCCGGCTGGGCGCACATCATGCTGTGGCTGCTGCGCGTGTTGTGCGACATTCGCATGGAGGTGCGCGGCGCGGAAAATATCCCGAAGCAGCCGTGCATCGTGATGTGCAAACACCAGTCGGCATGGGAAACCATCGCCCTGCAACAAGTGTTTCCGCCGCAGGTGTGGGTGCTCAAGCGCGAGTTGCTGTGGTTGCCTTTCTTTGGCTGGGGGCTGGCGATGACCAGCCCCATCGCCATCAAGCGCAGCGACGGCAAAGGCGCGGTGAGACAGTTACTGGCGCAGGGCAAGGCGCGGCTGGAGCAGGGCTTCTGCGTGGTGATTTTTCCGGAAGGGACGCGCATCCCTTACGGTCAGCGCGGCAAATACAAGGTGGGTGGCGCGCTGCTGGGGTTGCACACCGGCGCGCCGCTGGTGCCGGTGGCGCACAACGCGGGCAGGCTGTGGGGGCGCCAGGCCTTTCTCAAACAGCCCGGCCTGGTCACCATGAGCATCGGCGCGCCGATAGCGACTGCGGGCCTCAAGGCCGAGGAACTCAACCGCCGCGTGGAAGACTGGATCGAGAACGAAGTTGCAAGGCTGCCGTGATGTTCGAAAAACTACGCCGCCTGGCCGACCCTCCCGCTATCGAGCAGCGCAGCGTCCATCTGGCGGGCAAACCCGTCACTTATACCCTCAAGCGTACCGGCAGGCGGCGCAGTATCGGCCTGCGCGTGGATGATCGCGGCCTGACCGTTGCCGTGCCGCTGCGCGCCTCGGAAAAATGGTTGCACAGCGTGTTGCAGGAAAAGGCGGACTGGGTGCTGGAAAAACTGGAGGGCTGGCAGGCGAAAAAACCCGCCCGGCGGCAGTGGACCGATGGCGAGCAAATCCTGTTTCGCGGCGAAAGTTTTGCGTTGCGCATCGTTCCCGGCTTGTTTGAGACACCGCCGGTACTGCACGGCCCCCATCTGGTTGTCCATGTTTCCGCGGCGGACAATCCGGCAGTCACTGAAAAAATTGTGGAGCAATGGTACCGGCGCGAAGCCCTGCAACTGTTTGCGGAATGCGTCGAGCACTTCGCGCCGTTGATGAATGTCAAACCGCGCGACATAAAAATTTCCGCCGCCCGCACCCGGTGGGGAAGCTGCACCGCGCGCGGCACCGTGCGGCTTAACTGGCAGCTCGTCAAAATGCCGTTGCACCTGATTGACTACGTGGTGGTGCACGAGCTGGCGCATCTGGTCGAGCTGAACCACTCGGCGGCGTTCTGGCGCGTGGTGGGGGCAGCCTGCCCGGATTACGCGAAGCTGCGGCGGGAGTTGCGGAAATGGAGCCCGAGGGCGGAATAGCGGGTGGGGTGCATCATTGGTTTGGGCGCGGGCAGGATATTGTTTTCTGCCGAAACGCCAGCTCGCCTCCCCCGTTCGTGGTGAGGTATCGAACCACAACGGAGACAGCGGAGCGCGCCTGTTTTGAGGAGTGGGTGGGGTGATGGCTTTCTACGTATATATTCTCCGTTGTTCAGATGGCAGCTATTACACCGGCCATACTGACAACCTCGAAAAACGAATAGCTGAACACCAGCGCGGCGAGTTCGGCGGATACACTTCGACACGCCAGCCGGTAACGCTGTTATGGTCGCAGGAATGCGCGACGCGCGAGGAAGTGTTGGCTGCCGAGCGGCAGATCAAGGGTTGGAGCCGGAAGAAAAAGGAATCCATGATGCGCGGGGACTGGAAAACCGTTCAACGTATCGCATGGGGAACGATAATCCATTGCCGGAGAGGCTGCGCTGAACAGCCGTTCGCCCGGGAGCTTCAGCGCAGGATATGCCCGTTCGAGGCAAAGCCTGCGCTGAAGCAACGAACCGCCATAGCGGGTATTTTGGAAGATGATCAGTCGTTCATGCTTCGATACCTCAGCACGAACGGGGTGTGGCACCGGATAGTCGAATCATGTGGCGCAATGCCCGCTGGTTATTGCCCTACACCAGCTGATTAGTTGAACGTCATTATCAGATGCTGGCCGGAAGCATATCGAATATCTCCAGAAATTGGCACCAATGCTCCGACAGGCGTAATACGGTAACGATCTTGCTCGGTTCCGGTCAATGTTCCTGCCGCGTTATAGTATTTCGATATCAGGTTTACGATTGCGGTGGTTGCGCTACGGCACAGGAGCGGAAGTGGAGCCTGTAACGCAACTCCAGCATACCGGCTTGGTAGTGCTGGGCAAGGAGTATGCGGAAATAACGCTATATGCAGGTATTGTCCCCTTGCTGGACAAGCTGGTGCGGCTCTCGCCCAGAGACATCCACATCGCGGAAGACATGGCTCATCTGATGTATACGGAAAACGACGGGAAGTAACTTTACGTAAGGCGACAGCACGATAATCAGGAGTGCAATGTGCCTACCTTGAGTGCGCCGGTAGGCGTTGCATATAGCGCCAGACGACACCGGATGTCCGGCGGCGTCAACTGTTCAAGCTCGATGAGTTTGGAGCATGGTCTGCACTTTGGTGCAAAGCCGATCAGCTTCCTTTCATGGCAGCTACTCAACCAGCCAAATGGAATTTGGATTTAGAGGCGGCTATAGGTTTTCGCCACATACTCATCCACGATCCGGGTGAAATCCGCCGCAATGTTTTCACCGCGCAGCGTGGTCACTTTCTCGCCATCCACATACACCGGCGCGGCGGGGCTCTCGCCGGTCCCCGGCAGGCTGATGCCGATGTTGGCGAGCTTGCTTTCGCCGGGGCCGTTGACGATGCAGCCCATCACTGCAACTTTCATTTCTTCCACGCCAGTATATTGCTTGCGCCACTGCGGCATCCGCGCGCGGAGATGGGCCTGGATGCTTTGCGCCAGTTCCTGGAACACGGTGCTGGTGGTGCGCCCGCAGCCGGGGCAGGCGGTGACCATCGGCGCGAATGCGCGCAGTCCCATGGTTTGCAGTATTTCCTGCGCCACCACCACTTCCTGCGTGCGGTCGCCGCCCGGTTCGGGCGTGAGCGAAACCCGTATGGTATCGCCGATACCTTCCTGCAACAGCACGGCGATTGCGGCGGTGGAGGCGACGATGCCCTTGGAGCCCATGCCCGCCTCGGTCAGGCCGAGATGCAGCGGGTAGTCGCAGCGCCGCGCCAGCTCGCGGTATACCGCGATCAGATCCTGCACCTCGCTCACCTTGCACGACAGCACGATATGTTCATGCGGCAGGCCCAGCTCCTCGGCGCGGCTCGCGCTTTGCAGTGCGGAGACGATCAGCGCCTCACGCGTGACTTCGCCAACATCTTTCGGCTGCGCCAGATTCGCGTTTTCGTCCATCATGCGTGCCACCAGTTGCTGGTCCAGGCTGCCCCAGTTGACGCCGATGCGCACTGGCTTGTGGTAGCGACTCGCAGCGTCAACCATCACGGCGAACTGGTCTTCGCCGGAGCGGTTCTTGCCGACGTTGCCGGGGTTGATGCGGTATTTGTCCAGCACCTGCGCGCATTCCGGGAACTCGGTCAGCAGCCGGTGGCCGTTGTAATGGAAGTCGCCGATCAGCGGCACGTTGCAGCCCAGCGCATCGAGGCGGGCGCGGATGCGCGGTACGGCGGCGGCGGCTTCAGAAGTGTTGACGGTGATGCGCACCAGCTCGGAACCGGCCTGTGCCAGTTCGAACACCTGGCGCGCGGTGGCGGCGATGTCGGCGGTATCGGTGTTGGTCATGGACTGCACCGCAACCGGCGCACTGCCGCCGATGGTGATTCCGCCAACCGTGACGCGCGACGCCGCGCGGCGTCCGATAAAAGGGGAGATCATGATGGTTGCGGATCCGGCACTTATTCCAGCGTCAGGCGGGCCACCCCGGATTTGGCGTGCGGCGCCAGGTCAACAGCCTTGCCCTTGTAAGTCAAGCGCACCGCGCTGCCGCGCCCGATTGCCAGCGAGAACGGCGCCTTTCCGTTGAGGCTTTGCTCGCTGCCGCGCGGGAATACTTTCGATAGCAGCACCCTGCCATCCCGGTCCGTTACCTCCACCCAGGATTCCTCGTCAAATTCCATGCGTATGACGCCGGGCCGCTTGGGTGTTGCTGCGGCCACACCCGATTGGGGGGAGGATGCCGTGATTTGCTGCGCGGGCTTCGCAGCAGTTTGCGGTGGAGTCGCCGATAACGGTGCGGATGCCGCCGGGGCTGGCATTGCCGGGATTGGCCTTGTTGGGGCAGGTATCGTCTGGGCCGGAATCGCCGGAGCAGGCACTGCCGGGGCAGGGGGTTGGGCGGGGATAGGTGCCGCTTCCTCGCGCGCGGCCTCGGGCGCATCCGGTTTGCCGCTGTGCGACCAGATGAAAAATCCCGCAGCCAGAACGACAATAAAGGCAGCCGCAGCCAGCCAGGCAAGGTTGGATTTGCGCGGCGGGGAAGCGGTGGGGAAGGGTGTTCCCTCCTGCGCGCGTGCAGCCAGTGGCGGGGGTGCGGGCGTCCCCGGCAAGGCGGCCAGCAGGGGTGCGGGGTCGAGCTGCAACAGCCTGGCGTAATTGCGCACGAAGCCGCGCACAAAGGCGATTTCCGGCAGGCGGGCAAAATCGTCCGCCTCCAGCGCTTCAACTTGGCGCGGGGCAAATTTGAGGCGGTGCGCCACATCGGCCACGCTCAAGCCCGTGCGCTCCCGCGCTTCGCGCAACGCGGCACCGGCGCTGACCGGTTGTTGTTCCCCTGTATTGCCCGGAGTGTTGTCCCCGGCACTGTCCTGGGCATTATCCGGCTGGTTGTCTGTCATCTGGAATCAGAGATGGAAAAGAGCGGGGTCCCTTATTATTGCCTTTGCTGCAATAACTGGGTTTCGCGCGACTCCGGAAAGCGCTTGCGCAATTGCAGCGCGTAGCTTTCCTCGGAGTTTTTGTCGCCAATTTTTCGTTCGATGCGCACCGCAAGCCACAGGTTCTCGGCTGACAACGGCGCTTCCCTGTTCTGGTCGAAACGCAGGAAGTAGGATTTCGCGCCCGCGTGGTCGCCGTTGCCAAAACCCAATTTCGCCAGTTCCAGCAGCGCTTCCGGCAAGTTGGGGCGGAGCACCAGCGACTTTTGCAGAAACTCTTCGGCATCCTTCGCGTTGCCGCCTTTCGCGGAACACACGCCGGCATTCAGGTAGGATTTCTCCGGCGTCGCATACAGCGGATTTTTCAGCGCGGTCATGAACTGCTTGATGGAATCCTGCGTCTTGCCGCGCTGGCAAAGAAACCAGCCATAGTTGTTGTGCGTATCCGAATCGGCGCTGTCCAGGCGCAGACTGTGCAGGAAATCTTCTTCCGCCAGGCGGTCTTCACGCAGCGCCATATTGACCAGCCCGCGCACGTTGAAGGCGGGCGCATAGTCGGGCTCGGATTTCAGCGCCTTGCCCAGTTCTTCCATCGCCACGCCAAGCTGGGCGCGCTCGTAATAGTGTGCCGCCAGCTCGGTATGCACCTTGGCGCGCGCCCGCAAAACGGTTTCGCCGGATGAGCCGGCAGGCTGCGTAGCGCAACCCGCCAAAATTGCGGCCAGCAACGATGCCGCACAGACAAGCGATCTCATGCGCGCACCTCCTGCAAGCGGAGGGTCCTCCGGGATTTGTCCTGCACCTGCCCGGCAAGTTGGCCGCAGGCTGCGGCGATGTCGCCGCCGCGCGTCCTGCGGGTGGTGACCACGATGTCGGCCTCCATCAAGATGTCCCGGAAACGGCGCACCGCCTCGCTGCCGGAGCGCCGGTAGCGCGTCTGCGGAAAAGGGTTGAACGGGATCAGGTTGAATTTGCACGGCACGTCGCGCACCAGGGCCACCAGTTCGCGCGCTTGCCGCGCGCTGTCGTTCACCCCCTCCAGCATCACGTACTCGAAGGTGATGAAGTCGCGCGGCGCTTTCTCCAGGTAACGCTGGCAGGCCGCCAGCAGCTCGCGCAGCGGATATTTCTGGTTGACCGGCACCAGCACGTTGCGCAGGGCGTCATCGGGCGCGTGCAGCGACACCGCCAGCGCCACCGGGCATTCCTCGCGCAGGCGATCCATGGCCGGGACGATGCCGGAAGTGGATACCGTCACACGGCGGCGCGACAGGCCGTAGGCATGGTCGTCCAGCATCAGGCGCAAGGCGCTGACCGAGTTGTCGAAGTTCAGCAGCGGCTCGCCCATGCCCATCAGTACCACGTTGCTGACCGGCCAGTTGCCATCAACATCGCGGCCTATTTCGCGGTTGGCCAACCATAATTGGCCGATAATTTCCGCCACGCCGAGGTTGCGGTTGAAGCCTTGCTTGCCGGTGGAGCAGAACGCGCAATCCAGCGCGCAACCCGCCTGCGTGGAAACACACAGCGTGCCCCTGCTTTCTTCCGGAATAAACACGGTTTCCACCGCGTTCCCCGTGCCCACGTCCAGCAGCCACTTGTGCGTGCCGTCTTCCGATAATTCTTCGCGCACTACCCGGGGTGCCTCAACGCAAGCTGTTTCCTTCAGCTTGGTGCGCAACGATGCGGCCAAGTCGCTCATCGCGTCAAAATCCGGCTCCCCGGCCTTATGGATCCAGCGCAGCACCTGCCGGGCGCGGAACGGCTTTTCGCCGTGTTCCGCAAACCAGGCGGTTAAATGCTGGGCGTCAAAGTCGAGGAGGTTGGTTTTTGTCATCGTTATAAATCTATTGCGCAGCCCGATTCACCCGCAAGGAGTGGGCCGGCGGGTGCCCGGCTGCTGTGCAGCCACCCTTCCGCTCGCTGCGTCACGTGCTCATTCAATCCTCGCCTACCTACGAGGTATGTCTCGTCTTTCACTGCGCGGCTCCTTGCACTCGGGCTGCTCATCACGTTTTCTAACGATGACCAAGCATCAACGGGAATGAAGGTTGCTCGGCGCAAAGAAGTAGGCGATCTCGGTCTTTGCGTTTTCGGCTGAATCCGAGCCGTGTACCGCGTTGGCGTCTATGCTGTCGGCGAAGTCGGCGCGGATGGTGCCCTTGTCAGCCTTCTTCGGGTCGGTTGCGCCCATCAGGTCGCGGTTTTTCTGTACCGCGCTCTCGCCCTCCAGCACCTGGATCATTACCGGGCCGGAAATCATGAATTTCACCAGATCGTTAAAAAACGGGCGCTCGCGATGCACCGCGTAAAAGCCTTCCGCTTCGGCGCGGGTCAGGTGGCGCATCTGCGCGGCTATGACCTTCAGGCCGGAAGTTTCGAAGCGGGAATAAATCTTGCCGATCACATTTTTGGCGACGGCATCGGGTTTGATGATGGACAGGGTGCGTTCAGCGGCCATGCTAATTTCTCCAGAACATAAAGTTAATCGAAAAAACAGGCCATTATTCTATCAGGCTTTACCTTTCGTGAGCTGGGGAACCGTGCAACCCAAAGATGATGGCGGCAGAATGCAGATATTTTTGCCGGTCAGAAATAGTTCATCCCTCCATGAACGGCGGCCAGCTACGGGAAAAGCTGGTAGCATGAAGCGTGTCTTTGGGGGCGGGAAGCCGGAGATAAGGTCAATTGGAGCGCGAGATGAAGACAAGTATCGCAAGAGCCATCACCGTTGCCCTGTGTTTTGGCATGATGTTTTTTGCCGGAGCGGGATACGCCAAAGAACCGCTTACGAAGGAAAGAAACCGCTCACACATAGAACTCGACCCCGGCAACACCGGAACCTACACCGGGGAAGCGGGCAAGGATAACTATATCGGGAATTGCAAAGTGATCAAGTCGGGTGGTGCCTCGGTCGGTTTTTCCGAATCCATGCCGGATTGGAAGGATACTTTCACCGATAAAGAGATAACGCAAATCGTCCAGTACCTCAGAGAGCATATTTGCAAGTGCAGATATAGCGCCGGGAAATAACTCTGCTCGGGGGGGAGATGGGTCTTGGGCCGGTAATGCTGGATGTGCTGGGAACGCGGTTGGTGCCGGAAGACGAGGCGCGGCTGCGCCATCCGCTGGTGGGCGGGGTAATTTTATTCGCGCGCAACTACGAATCGCCGCGCCAGCTTGCCGAGCTGACAGCCGGTATTCGCGCGCTGCGCGCGCCGACCCTGCTGATCGCGGTGGATCACGAAGGCGGGCGCGTGCAACGCTTCCGCGAGGGCTTCGCGCGCATTCCGGCGATGCGCGAGCTGGGCCGTATCTGGGACGTTAACCCCAAGCGAGCGCGGCACCTGGCGCAACAGGCGGGTTACGTGCTGGCCGCCGAACTCCGTGCTTGCGGTGTGGATTTCAGCTTTACTCCGGTGCTCGATGTGGACCACGGTTTGAGCCGGGTGATCGGCGATCGCGCTTTTCATGCCGAGCCGCAGGCGATTGCCGAGTTAGCGCACGGCCTGCTGGTGGGGCTGCGTCAGGGCGGGATGCACACGGTGGGCAAACATTTCCCCGGCCACGGTTATGTGCGCGCCGATTCGCACCTGGAAATCCCGGTAGATGACCGCAGCTATACCGACATCGAGTTGTGCGACCTGATCCCGTTCCGCCAGATGGTAACTTTTGGGTTGTCCGCGGTGATGCCGGCACACGTGATTTACTCCAGGGTGGATAAGCGCCCTGCGGGATTTTCCGAGATATGGCTGAAAAAAATCCTGCGCGGCGAACTGGGTTTTGAGGGCTGCATTTTCAGCGACGACCTTTGCATGGAAGGTGCGACCGTGGCGGGCGGCATCGTGCAGCGCGCGGAAGCGGCGTTGCGCGCCGGTTGCGACATGGCGTTGGCCTGCAACAAGCCCGCGCTTGCGGATGAATTGCTGGCGGGGTTGAAATGGGAAATGCCGGCAGCCAGCAAGGCGCGGCTGGCGCAGATGCGGGGCCGCCCCCACCCGGAAACGCTGGTGCAACTGCACGAACGGGCGGAATTTGTGAGAGCGCTGCACGAAGTTGCGGGCATAGGCAGCGGCAGCGGCGACTTGCCGCTCGCTCGAGGCTAAAGTTTTCCCTGGTGTAAAATACTCGCCCGCCTTTCTCGGCCAAAGACCCATGCCACCCTTTGCGGGCGCACGATCATGAATTTCTGGAGCAACACCCTGCATTACTTCTGGCGCGAGGAATCGCTCGCCGTGCTGACCATGGTGGTGAGCATCGCGGTGTTGCTGTTCCATTTGCGCAGGGAAGAGCGCAAAAGCCTGATCAACACGCTCGCTTTCTTCGCGGCCTGCATGTTCGGGCAATTTGTCAGCAGCCTGCTGCACACCCTGGAGTTCGCGCGCGCCGCCGAGGTGCTGCACGAGGTGTTCGTGATCGGCGCGGGCATCGCAGTGATCCGCCTGTGGGGGGAGCTGGTATTCCGCATCGTGTTGCCGCTGGTCAAGCTGTCGCCCCCGCGCATCACCGAGGACATCATCGTCATCATCGCCTATATCGCCTGGGGCATGGTGCGCCTGCGCTACGCGGGGCTGGATCTGGGCAGCATCGTCGCCACTTCCGCGATGATCACCGCCGTGGTGGCGTTCGCCATGCAGGATACGCTGGGTAACATTCTCGGCGGGCTGGCGCTGCAACTGGATAATTCCATCGAGATCGGCGACTGGATCAAGGTGGACGACATCTCCGGCCAAGTGGTGGATATCCGCTGGCGCTCCACGCTGGTGGAGACGCGCAACTGGGAAACGGTGGTGTTCCCGAACAGCCAGTTGATGAAGAACAAGTTCGTCGTACTCGGGCGGCGCACCGACCAGCCGGTGCAGTGGCGGCGCTGGGTATGGTTCAGCGTCAGCATGGAAGTGCTGCCCGCCAGGGTGATAAACGCCGTCGAGGAATCCATCCTGCAAACCGAGGTCGCCAACGTGGCAAAAAGCCCGCCGCCCAACTGCGTGCTGATGGACTTCGACAGCAGGGGGTTTGCCCGCTACGCGCTGCGTTACTGGCTGACCGATTTGATGGTGGACGACCCCACCGATGCCGCGATGCGTTGGCAGATCGCCACCGCGCTGCAACGTGTGGGCATCAAGCTGGCGCTGGAAGAGCACAGCCTCCGCATCACCAAGGAAAACGAAAAATACGAGGAAGGGGTACACCACCGCGAGGTGTTGCTGCGCGTCAAAACGCTGCGCAAGGTGGAGCTGTTTTCGCAGATGACGGACGAGGAGCTCAAGGTGCTGGCCGAGCGCCTGAAATACTCGCCCTTCGCCATGGGCAACATCATCACTCGGCAGGGTGACCGGAAATCGCACTGGCTGCACATCATCATCAGCGGCGAAGCCGAGGTCTATCTGGAGCCGCCAGGCGGCGGCAAGCGCGTGATCCGCAGCCTGGGCAAGGGCAGCTTCTTCGGCGAAATGGGCTTGATGACCGGTGCGCCGCGCTCCGCCACGGTAGTCGCCAAGACCGATGTAGAATGCTACCGCCTGGACAAGGAAATGTTCGAGGAGATTCTGCACGCCCGCCCGGTTATTGCCGAGGAGATGTCCCGGATACTGGCCTCACGCCGGGCCGAACTGGACAGCGCGCTGCTGGATATGGATGCGGCGAGCGCCCAGATGGCCATCTCCCAGCAGAGCGGGGAAATCCTGGCGACCATCAAGCGCTTTTTCGGGCTTGGCTGATTTCGGGATACGTGCTGATCGCCCCCCAATCGTCCGAAACAACAAACGGAAACCGATAACTCATGAAAGCAACTTTCCTGGATTTTGAGCAGCCCGTCGCTGAACTGGAAAACAAGATCGAGCAACTGCGCTTCGTGCAGGACGATTCTGCGCTCGATATTTCCGAAGAAATTGATCGTCTGCAAAAGAAAAGCCAAACGCTGACCAAGGAAATTTACGCCAAGCTGACGCCGTGGCAGATTTCGCAGGTTTCGCGCCACCCGCAGCGGCCCTACACGCTGGATTACATCCAGAGCCTGTTCACCGACTTTGAGGAGCTGCACGGCGACCGCGTATATGCCGACGATGCGGCCATCGTCGGCGGGCTGGCGCGTTTCAACGGCCAGAGCGTGATGGTGATCGGCCACCAGAAGGGGCGCGATACCAAGGAGCGGCAGTACCGCAATTTCGGCATGCCGCGCCCGGAGGGCTACCGCAAAGCGATGCGATACGCCGGGCGCCTACCCCGGTGTGGGCGCGGAAGAGCGCGGCCAATCCGAGGCCATCGGCAAGAACCTGTACGTGATGGCGGAACTGCGCGTGCCCATCGTTTGCACGGTGATCGGCGAGGGTGGTTCCGGCGGCGCGCTGGCCATCGCGGTGGGCGATGCGTTGCTGATGCTGCAATACGCCACCTATTCGGTGATTTCTCCCGAAGGCTGCGCCTCGATTCTGTGGAAAAGTGCGGAAAAAGCTGCCGATGCGGCTGAAACGCTGGGCATCACCGCCACCCGCTTGAAGACGCTGGGGCTGATAGACAAAATCGTCGCTGAACCGCTGGGCGGTGCGCACCGCGATTATCCGGCGATGATGCAAGCTTTGAAGAAAGCCTTGCAGGATGCGCTCAAGCAGGTGCAGTCGCTGCCCATGAACGAGCTGTTGCAGGCCCGCTTCAACCGTCTGATGGGCTATGGCAAATTCAAGGAAATCGAACTCTGACGGCCGCCCACCCTCGGGCAAGGAGGGCGGGGGGGAGTTGCAGGCGCACGTAGCCAGCGCACTGTTGCCAGCCGTTCCTGCCGGCAGTTCCATCGTGTTGGGCTTGAGCGGCGGCGTGGATTCCGTCGTGCTGCTGCATCTGTTGCACCGCCTATCCCACATTTATTCCTGGCGTTTGAACGCGCTGCACGTGCATCACGGTATCAGCCCCCATGCCGATGCCTGGGCGACGTTCTGCGCCGACCTGTGCATGCGCTACGGTGTTCCCTTGCAGGTCGAGCGCGTGGACATCGCGCCGCTGCGCGAGCACGGCATCGAGGCGGCGGCGCGCAAGCTGCGCCACGCGGCGTTTGATCGGCAGCAGGCGGATTTCGTCGCCTTCGCCCACCACCAGGACGACCAGGCCGAAACCCTGTTGTTGCAATTGCTGCGCGGTGCCGGGGTGCGGGGGGCCGCTGCGATGCCCCGCGCCCAGCCCCGCATCAATGCGCCGGTTCTACTGCGCCCCTTGCTCGATGTGCCGCGCGGCGAATTGCTCGAGTATGCGCGGCGGCATACCCTGCAATGGGTGGAAGATGAGAGCAACGCGGATGACAGGTATCCGCGCAATTTTCTGCGCCAGCGCGTGCTGCCCCTGCTGGAGCGGCGCTTTCCGGCCTACCGCGAAACCCTGGCGCGCGGCACCCGGCATTTTGCTGAAGCGAGCGAACTCCTGGATCAACTGGCGCAGCAGGATGCGCCGGATTTGCTCCCCTCTGCCACGGGAAGCGAGGGCGGGGGAGAGGGTGAGCCCACTCTCGAAATTGCGCGCCTTCGCCAGTTGAGTCAGCCCCGAGCCAAAAATCTGCTGCGCTATTTTCTGCATTGCCGGGGTGCGCCGATGCCCCAGGCCGTGCAGCTCGATGAAATGCTGCGCCAGTTGTGCGGGGCGCGTACGGATGGTGCGGTGTGCGTGGAATTCGGCGGCTGGCAGTTGCGCCGCTATCAGGGGCGGGCGTACGCGATGCCTGCGCCCAAAGAGGCGGCCTCTGGCCTTACAGTTGTCTGGTCCGGCGAAACGCAACTGGAATGGCCCTCGCTCGGTTCGACCGTGTTCTTCTCGCGCGCGGCGGGCGAGGGTATCAGCCTGGAGCGCCTGTCAAGCGCGCCTGTCACGCTGCGCCTGCGCGGCGGCGGTGAAGCGCTGCGCCCGGGCCGTGCAGCGTCAACTCGCAGCCTGAAAAAGCTGCTGCAACAGCACCATATTCCACCCTGGCGCCGCGAACGGCTGCCGCTGCTGTATTGCGGCGAGACGCTGGCGAGCGTCGTGGGGGTGGCAGTCGCAGCCGATTTTCAAGCGGCTCCGGGCGAGGCGGGCTTGGTGGTGCATTGTGGTTTGCCGGGCGAGTAAAGCAGGAGGTGCAGCGAGCGCAGGTTGTTCTTTGCCAAGCCTGCCCCTGATTTTTTGCGTAAGTGAGGAAACGGCGAAATGATATTCTTTGATTTCGATTGGGACGCAAACAAGGCGCACACCAATTCCAAGAAACACGATGTATCATTCCCGCTTGCCACCACGGTCTTTCGCGACCCGCTGGCGCTGGCGATTTTCGACGAGGAACACAGCGAAGAAGAGGAGCGCTGGGTAACACTGGGGCGCGCGCAGAATGGGCAGGTGCTGGTGGTCGTGCATACCAGCGAGAGCATCAATGCCACGGAATTGCATATACGCATTATCTCGGCGCGCAAGGCAGACCGGCAGGAGTTGCGCGATTATGAACAGGTGCCACGTTAGCGGATGAAGGTGAAACCATGAAAGACCATTACGATTTCAGCAAGGGTGTGCGCGGCAAATTTTACGAGCCGGATGCGGTTTTCAGGTTGCCGGTGTATCTCGATGAACAGGTGCAGGCATATCTTTCCGCCAGGGCCGAAGCCAGAGGAGTTGGCTTGGCCGAACTGGTCAACGACATGCTCAAAAAAGACATCGAGTTAATCGAGATGGCGCGGTAGGCTTGTGCGTTAATGCAAGACATGCCCGATTATGTAGACCGAGTGTCTTACTAAGGCGATGTTCCTCGAAGTGCTTGAAATGACCGGGCTGTATTTGAATGTAGGACGGGTTACAGCCTGCGGCTTAACCCGACGCGGGCTGGAGCTGACGTGAAACCCAATGAAGCGAACCCGGAGCGTTTGGAATATGTCAGGCACGTGAACAGTATCAGTTTCGTCATTCCGGGCTTGACCCGGAATCGGGCAAGCTAAAGTTGCATGACGCCGGGGTTCGCAAGCTCACCCCAGCCAAATTCTCCCTTGAACGTCCAAGCCTTCGATCCCAAACCCTTCCTCGCCAGCCTGCCCCTGCTGCCCGGCGTGTATCGCATGCTGGATAAAGAAGGCCAGGTGCTCTACGTCGGCAAGGCGGCGCAACTGAAGAAGCGCGTCGCATCCTATTTTCAGAAGACCAATATTTCGCCGCGCATCCGGTTGATGGTGTCGCACATCGCCGGCGTCGAGGTGACGGTGACGCGCACCGAGGCCGAGGCGCTGCTGCTGGAAAACAATCTCATCAAGGCACTGAAGCCGCGCTACAACATCCTGTTCCGCGACGACAAGTCTTATCCTTACATCGTGCTGACCGGCCACAAATTTCCGCGCCTGACCTATTATCGCGGCGCGACCGAGAAGCACAACCAGTATTTTGGCCCCTATCCCAACGCCGCTGCGGCGAAGGAGAGCGTGCAGTTGTTGCAGAAGATTTTTCGCATCCGCACCTGCGAGGACAGCGTGTTCAACAACCGCGCGCGGCCTTGCCTGCTGCACCAGATTCACCGTTGCACCGCGCCTTGCGCCGGGCTGATCCAGGAAGAGGGGTATGCGGACGACATCCGCAACGCGGCGCTGCTGTTGCGGGGCAAGCAATCCGAGGTGGAGGGCGCGCTACGCAGGGCGATGGGAGAGGCGGCGGAGCGGCAGCATTACGAGCAGGCGGCGGCGCTGCGCGACCAGTTGGCCGCCTTGCACACGGTGCAGCAGAAGCAGTTCGTGGAAAACGCGCGCGCCGCCGATGCGGACATCGTCGCGGTGGCGGAACTGGGCGGCATGGTGTGCGTGAACCTGGCGATAGTGCGCGGCGGGCGGCACTTGGGCGACAAGAGCTTTTTTCCCCAGAATATCAGCGGAGGGTATGCCGAAGGCCGGGCGCGCGGCGAAGTGCTGGAGGCGTTTCTCGCGCAGCACTACCTCAACCGCAGCGCGCCGCCGCTGATAATCACCGGCGAGGAGATTGAGAGCGCGGCGCTGGAGGAGCTGTTCAGCGCGCAGTCCGGCGGCAAGGTGCGCATCCTCGGCGGTGCTACCGGCGAACGCAGGGAATGGTTGGAAATGGCGGCACAGAACGCCGTGCTCGCGCTGCGCCGCGAGGCGGAAAAGAAGCTGGGGCAGCAGGCGCGGCTCGATGCGCTGCGCGCGGCGCTCGATCTGCCGGAGCTGGCCCGCATCGAATGTTTCGATGTCAGCCACACCATGGGCGAGGCGACGGTCGCCTCGTGCGTGGTGTACGACAATCTCGCCATGCGCAATTCAGAATACCGCCGCTACAACATCGCGGGCGTCACGGCGGGCGACGACTACGCGGCGATGCGCCAGGCGCTGCTGCGGCGCTACCGGAAGTTGCAGGAGGCTTGTCCCGAGCCTGGTCGAGGGAGCGAGGGCAGGCGGCCCGATCTGATCCTGGTAGACGGCGGGGGCGGGCAGCTCGGCGTGGCGGTAGAAGTAATGGCTGAACTCGGCCTGAACATTCTTCTGCTCGGCGTGGCCAAGGGGCCGGAGCGCAAGGCGGGCGAAGAGCAATTGTTGCTTCCGGGCCGCGAAAAGCCGCTACAATTGCCGCCGGACAGCCCCGCGCTGCATCTGATCCAGCAAGTGCGCGACGAGGCGCACCGCTTCGCCGTGAGCGGGCACCGCGCCAGGCGCGGCAAGGCGCGCACGGCATCTTCGCTGGAAGAAATCGGCGGGGTGGGGGAGAAGCGCAGGCGCAGCCTGCTGGCTCGTTTTGGTGGCTTGCAGGGCGTTTGCCAGGCCAGCGTGGACGAGCTGGCGCAGGTGGACGGCATCAGCCGCGCGCTTGCGGAGAAGATTTACCAGCAGTTGCATTGAGGAGTTGCAACCCAGCACCGCACAGCTATGCCGCTCAATATTCCCAATTTGCTGACCTGGTTCAGGATCGTGATGATCCCGGTATTTTTTGCCGTGTTTTATGTGTCCGACAACACCCTCAACCCGCACCACAAACATCTGGTCAGCACCCTCATTTTTGTGTTTGCCGCCATCACCGACTGGCTGGACGGATACCTTGCTCGCACCCTGAACCAGTCTTCGGCGTTCGGCGCGTTTCTCGATCCGGTGGCGGACAAGCTGATGGTGGCCGCCGCGCTGGTTGTGCTGGTGAATCTGGGGCGCGTGGACGCTTTCATCGCCTTTATCATCATCGGGCGGGAGATCGCGATTTCCGCCTTGCGCGAATGGATGGCGCAACTGGGCAACAGCAAGAGCGTGGCGGTTTCGATGCTGGGCAAGGTCAAGACCGCCTTCCAGATGATCGCCATTCCTTTCCTGTTATATGAGGAATCGCTGCTCGGATTGCCGGTCTATCAGCTCGGCACTTTGCTGATTTATGTCGCAGCCCTGCTCACCCTGGTATCCATGGTGTATTACCTGATGCTG
>VIKH01000092.1:0-7019 GCA_008080515.1 Gallionellaceae bacterium
GCGAGAAATTTAGTGGCGCGGAAGTGCCGTTACTGATGGGTGAATAAATCTGCGTTTCCCTAATGAATTATCTGGGCGCACACAACATCCATTTATTATTTCCCTGCCATGCGCCAACAAGAAAGCCACGACGAAGAAGAGGACTTGCCACCCAGCAAGACCAAGATCAAACAGCAGATGCACGACTTGCAGGACATCGGGGCGCAACTGGCAGCCCTTAGCGCCGATAAACTGGGCGAACTGGATCTGCCGGAGCGACTGCGCGACGCCCTCGGCGAGATGAAACGCATCAACAAATTCGGCGCGCAGAAGCGACAGATGCAGTTCATCGGCAGGTTGATGCGCGAGGTTGACCCGGAACCCATCATCGCCAAACTGGAAGCGTGGAGCGGTAAATCGCGCCAGCACACCGCCTGGCTGCATCAGGTTGAACGCTGGCGCGACCGCCTGCTGGAAGATGAAGGCGCGCTCACCGAACTGCTGGCCGACCACCCGGATGCGGACGCGCAACGGCTGCGCGCGCTGATCCGCAACGCGCACAAGGAAAAGGAACTGGGCAAGCCGCCGAAAAGCTACCGGGAAATTTTTCAGGTGCTGCGCGAGATATTGCCGGAGAGCTGAAGTAATGCAGGGCGGTTTCTACTTCCGCTTTCGACACGTTGCTGTCAGTGGAATATCCGAAAAGCAGGCCTTCAACGAACGTGGAGTTATGCGTCATGGATAGCTACCTCCTGAATGTTCATGTACTCGACTAGTTCGCGCGGGACATCTCGAAATACTGCCGTGAAGTCCTTTCGGAACCCGGGTGCTAGCCCCGAACATTCAGAACGTACCTGACCTCCAACCGCGTGCATGACGAAATCAGCGACTTCGATTCCCGGTTCATTCATCGTCTTTGGAACAAAGTAATGATCAATGGGAACATGTACTGTGCGTCCGAAGTATTCGACGTCGGCCTTGTTGTACGGACCGACGTGACGTTCAGCTAGAACGTTGGCTCTTTCGGAACTCTCCACCAACAAGACAATGCGCGAAAAGCTAAAGCGAAGCGCAATGCGCTCCACCCGTGCGAGAAAAGCTCGCGAAACTATTTGGTAGGGAGAATAGTCGTTCGGGAGCACCGACCTACCAGATGCAATTGCCGCGAGTCGAGCGAAGCGCTTCAGCGCAAAGAATTGGCTGAGAGCGTTCAATTGTTCCTTGCTGGGCGATCCGAGTTCACTTGCGTGGAGGGTTGAGTCTGCGCCATCGAAGTGTTGATCCTTCATTTTGCGCCATGCCGGTCGGACAAAGTTCACATAGTCTCCGACGAGAACAGCACAGCCCCCAAGACCAAAAACTGGATGCTGTGGGTCGGAGAAGAGTTCGTCTCCAGTTTCGTCAACAAATACCAGGAGACAAGTGGAATCCAGCACGACGCTGGCACCGTCCTCAACGGTTCCGAGTGTGAGGGTCGGTTCGTTACTCATTAACGGGAGCCGAGTAGTCGAGACGCACAGTTATTCATATGACAGATCCGTCCGGACATGTTTTGATACTACGGGCAAGGAGAAACTCTCATAACCTTTTGATGAGAAACAGATTATGTAATTTACCTGTTAATTGCAAGAGCAATCATACGGACAGAAGCGACTGCCTTCTTTAGGGGGTAAACGCGAACAACAGTTCGCAAGGGCGCAATAAGCCTGTCCTGAGCGTAGCCGAAGGGCGTAGCGCATTGCGCCGGATGGAACTACGCGGTGCCAAACTTGGTTTCCACCATCACCCCGATTTCTTTCAGGAACGGTGTGGGCAATATCCCACCCGCACAAACGATAATCCCGTCGTTGGCCAGCTCGATGGCTTGCCCGTTTTGCTCGAGGTGAACCTTGTCGTGCTCGATAAGTTTTACGGTTGACTTGAGCAACACTTCTATCCGGCCTTGCGATTCCAGCGCTTGCAGCCGCTCGCGGTTCTTAGGCTTTCCCCGCCCGAACGCTTCGCTGCGATAGGAGATCGCGACCGTGGTGCCCGGCTGTTCGGCGATGGCGATGGCCGCTTCCAGCGCGCTGTCTCCGCCACCCACCACGAGCACGCGCAGGTTGCGGTATTGCTCGGGGTCTATCAGGCTGTAAACCACCTTCGGCAGTTCTTCCCCCGGCACCCCGAGTTTGCGCGGGGTGCCGCGCCTGCCGATGGCGAGCAGCACCGCGCGGGTTTCGTAAGATTGTTTCGCGGTCTTGACGATGAACCCGCTGTCGGTCCGGGTGATGGTTTCCATGCGCTCGTTGAGATTGATTTTCATTCCGGTTTTTTTCAGGACGCCGCTCCAGAACGCGAGCAGCTCTTCCTTGCTGATTTCCTTCATTTTGACTTCGCCGACGATGGGGAGTTTGACTGGCGCGGTCATGGCAATTTTGTTGCGCGGATACTGGTAAATGGAGCCGCCGAGCGAGCTTTCCTGTTCCAGAATGACGTGGCGCAGTTTTTTTCCAGCGCTCCCAGGCCGGCAGAAAGGCCGGCTGGCCCCGCGCCGACGATGACGACATCGAGCGGGTTGGCGCTGCCTTTAAGCTTGCCGATGGCGTCCATGGCCTGGCTGCCTTGAGTTGCGGCCTTGCGGATCAGCCCCATGCCACCCAGCTCTCCCGCAATAAAAATGCCGGGCACATTGGTTTCAAATTCCGGGTTGACGCAGGGGATGTCCATGCCGCGCTTCTCGGTGCCGAACACCAGGGTGATGGCACCGTGCGGGCAAGCTGCCATGCAGGCGCCGTGGCCGATGCAGACGGTGGGGTTGATCAGGTGCGCCTTGCCCTTGATAAGCCCGATGGCTCCTTCCGGGCAGGCGATGGCGCACGAACCCGCGCCCAGGCACTTAACGGGGTTGATTTCCGGATGCAGCGAAGAGGGTTCGGTCAATCCGGCTTCCGTGGCTTCCTTGAGCTGTGCGGCAGAATGGGACTCCTTGCGGCTGCGGCTCCAGAAATAAAAAGCCATGATTGCCGCAAACGGCACCAGATATACGGCAAGGGCAGAAATTTCAGAATCCGGCATGGCGGCATGGTCGGGGAAAATATTGGCGGGGAGATTTTATGTCCCGTCATGCGCCGGGGCAAGGCAACATTCCGACAAGCGGCAAAATCCGGGGATGGAATACCGACGAGCGGCTGTCGGATGCGGCATCCCCGACAGATGACATTGCCGTGCAGCAAGGCGAGCTGGTTCAATGCGCGCTGTTTTTTATTGCCCGGAAACCAGAATGAATACTTTGACACAAGACCTGCCGCTGACAGAAAGGCGCAAACCCGGATCGCAGCTCCAGAGCGGGGGATGGCCGATGTTCCTGCTCACGGTCGGCTTGCTGCTGTTTGTCGGGTATGCCGCTTCGATGCAGAAACTGTACAAGCCCGGCGATGAGGTGGGATATAACCTGGGGCTGGTCGGCGGCGCGATGATGCTGGCTTTGCTGCTGTACCCGCTACGCAAGCGGTGGAGCTTCATGAAGGGTTTGAGCATTCTGCCCAAGTGGTTCAAGTTGCATATGGTGCTGGGTATTCTGGGGCCAACTCTGATTATGTTTCACGCCGCTTTCAGTATCGGCTCCATCAATGCGGGAGTCGCGCTGGTGTGCATGCTGCTGGTGGCGGGCAGCGGCGTGTTCGGGCGATTCTTTTACACCAAGATCCATCACGGCCTATACGGAAGACACGCTTCGCTGAAGGAGCTGCAAACCGCGATGGTGCCGCCCGGCGAAATCCAATCCCTGTTCAGTTTTGCCCCGGACATCCAGCAAAGCCTGGAGCATTTCCAAACCGCCTACGCGACCCGGCACCCTAAAGGCGGGGAAATCGGCTTGCAGAATTTCATCCTGGCCGGTTGGAATGCCAGGCGGCTATCGGTATCGCTGGAAAGACAATTGCATCTTGCCATGTACGTGAAGGCGCGGGAAGGAAAATGGGATGACGCGCAAATGAAACGTCTGGACAGGATGCATGGCGAGTACTGCAGGCTGCTCCGGGCCTATCTTGTGGCGGTGCGGGATGTCGCCCAGTTCCACACCTACGAGCGGCTTTTTTCGCTGTGGCACGTCTTCCATATCCCGCTGGTTTACATGATGGTGTTCAGCGCAATCTGGCATGTGATCGCGGTCCACATGTACTGATGTTCCTCCCAAGTTTTTTCGCCGTGCCGATTTCTCCCCGGCAGCTCGCGCTGGCGTGTTTTCTTTTTATGGGCGCGTTACAGGCCCATGCTGGCTCGGTGAATGACTTGCTGTCGCCGGGCAAGATGATCCGCGGACACGCCAAGTACGAGAGCGACTGCGGCAAATGCCACAAGCGCTTCGACAAAGCCGCCCAATCCGGCCTGTGCGCCGACTGCCACAAAGAGGTAAAGAAAGATCTGGCCGAGAAGCGCGGCTACCACGGGCTGGCAAAGGATGAGAAGGAATGCAAGGAGTGCCATACCGAGCACAAGGGGCGCGAGGCCAGTATCGTACTATTTGACGAAGAAAAATTCGACCACGAGCGAGCCGATTTTCTGCTGAAGGGCGGCCATGCGGATGAAAAGGTGAGGTGCAAGGATTGCCACGTTTCCGGGAAAAAATACCGCGAAGCGCCCGCTACCTGCAACAGTTGCCACAAAAAAGACGACAAGCACAAGGGCGAGCTGGGTGCCGATTGCGCGAAGTGCCATGGAGAGCAGGATTGGAAGACAACCTCTTTCGACCACGATAAAACCACCTATCCGTTGGCCGGCAAGCATGCGGATGTGAAATGCAAAAGCTGCCATATACCGGAAAAATACAAGGGTGCGCCCAAGCAATGCGCCTCCTGCCACAAGAAGGACGACGACAAGGCGCACCAGGGCAAGTTCGGCCAGAAGTGCGAATCCTGCCACAGCGAGAAGGGGTGGAAAGAAATCCTGTTCGACCACGACAAGAAAACCAAATACCCGCTGCTGTGGAAGCACCGCGACGCGAAATGCACCGCTTGCCACAAGGGTGACGCCTACAAGGAGAGGCTGCAAACTACTTGCGCTGCCTGCCACAAGAGGGATGACGACAAGGCGCACAAGGGCAATTTTGGCCAGAAGTGTGAATCCTGTCACGCCGAGAAGGGGTGGAAGGAAATCCTGTTCGACCACGACAAAAAAACCAAATACCCGCTGCTATGGAAGCACCGCGACGCGAAATGCACCGCCTGCCACAAAGGTGACGCCTACAAGGAGAAGCTGCAAACGGGCTGCGCTACCTGCCACAAAAAGGACGACGACAAGGCGCACAAGGGCAATTTTGGCCAGAAGTGCGAATCCTGTCACGCCGAGAAGGGGTGGAAGGAAATCCTGTTCGACCACGACAAGAAAACCAAATACCCGCTGCTGTGGAAACACCGCGACGCGAAATGCACCGCCTGCCACAAGGGCGACATCTACAAGGAGAAGCTGCAATCCAGTTGCATCGCCTGCCACCAGAAAGATGACAAGCACAAAGGGCAGGAAGGCAAAAAATGTGAATCGTGCCACGATGAAAAAACGTGGACCAAGGCGAAATTCGACCACCGGCAATCGCGGTTCCCGTTAACCGGCAAGCACATTCAGACAGAATGCAAGAAATGCCACGCCGCCCCCACCTTCAAAGATGCCAAATCGGATTGCTGGTCGTGCCACGAAAAGCAGGACACCCACAAGCGCCGCCTGGGGCTGCTGTGCGAGATTTGCCACAACGCGCGCGACTGGAAAGTGTGGGATTTTGATCACGATAAGACCCGCTTCAAGCTGGAAGGCGGACACAAAAAAATCGGCTGCTACGATTGTCATCAGAAACCGGAAAGCGGAAAAATCAACCTGCCTGCTACCTGCGGCGGCTGCCACGACAAGGACGATGTGCATGACGGAAGCTTCGGTCGCCAGTGCGAGCGCTGCCACGACGCATCGCTGTGGAAAAATATCAGGGCGGGAGGCAGACCCCTGCAATAGCGCCCGGTGTCAGGGCCGCACCAAGCGAACTTCGATGTGACGCTACCCCCAAACGTTCTGGCGGGCGATACGTTGGCGGCGTGAGCCGCGCGCATCCTTGTTGATGTTTTCATAATGCGCGACACACACTCCGTTCGGGCTGCGGTATCGAAGCCCCAAGCTGCGAACCGTTCTACCCTTCGATACCTCAAGGCGAACGGGTGTAATGATTTATGGAAACCTCGATAAGCCACCCCTCATTGCTTGCTGTCTTATGGGCACTTCTAAAAATTCGGATTTTGTCATTCCGGCGAAGGCCGGAATCCAGTATTTTTTTAGAAATGCCCTTATGTACACCTGTACTTCAGTACAAGTGTTTTCCCCGCGCTTTTCGCGTATAACGCTCCCCGGCAGTTTGTTTTACGACAATCAATAACAACCAACCGCATAAGGAAATAACAACAATGAGTACGAAATTTACCCACCTCAAGCGCGCTGCGATTTTTCTTGCCGCGATTTCTGCGGCATCCGCTCCGGCGATGGCCCATGCGGAATGGACGATTACCAACCTTGGCACACTGGGCGGAATGTACAGCTACGCTTGGGGCATCAACGATTCCGGGCAGGTGACGGGGTATTCGACCACTGCGGTCGGCGACGCGCATCCCTTCATCACCGGTGCTAATGGCGCGGGCATGACCGACCCTGGCACCTTGGGCGGATCAACCAGCTACGCTTGGGGCATTAACGATGCCGGGCAGGCGGCGGGGGAATCGTACATGGCGGGCCATGCCTCATACCACGCCTTCATCACTGGCACCAACGGCGCGGGCATGACCGACCTCGGTACCCTGGGCGGGACGTTCAGCGCCGCCAACGGCATAAACAACCCCGGGCAGGTGGTTGGATGGGCGACAACTGCGGGTAATGCCTTTCAACACGCCTTCATTACCGGGGCCAACGGCGCGGGTATGACCGACCTCGGCACCCTGGGCGGAACTAACAGTTGGGCTTACGGCATCAACGATTCCGGGCAGGTGGTGGGGTCTTCGACCATTGTGGGCAATGCCTCTTCCCATGCT
>VIKH01000092.1:7075-13949 GCA_008080515.1 Gallionellaceae bacterium
TCAATGATTCCGGGCAGGTGGTGGGGTCTTCGACCATTGTGGGCAATGCCTCTTCCCATTCCTTTCTCTACAGCAACGGCGCGATGATTGACCTCAATCTGCTGGCGCCGGTCGCGGCGGCGGGATGGACTGGACTAACTGCCAGGGACATCAATAATAATGGGCAGATCGTGGGATATGGATACCTGAATGGCACCCAACATGCTTTTTTGCTTCAGGACGTTGCGCCGTCGGTTGCTTCCGCAGTCCCTGAGCCGGAGACCTACGCCATGCTGCTGGCTGGCCTCGGGCTGCTGGGCTACACCGCGCGGCGCAGGAAACAGGCCGCTTGAGCCGGCTTTGCTCTCCCCAACAACCCCGCTCCGGCGGGGTTTGCTTTGTCTTGAAGACCGGTATGCCGAGCGAGGAAGTGCGTGCGGGTGCTGTTGCGGCAACCCTGTGTCAGGCGTAGCATTGTTTACGCAATTTGCAGGCACCCAACAGGAGACGTCATCATGGCTACCCCTATCCAACCGGAAGTCCAACCTGAAAAAATTTCGTGCAGCCTGTGCCGCAAGGAAGTTCCCTTGAGCGCGGCCCTGACACCGCAAGGCGCGGATTATGTCGGGTACTTCTGCGGCATTGAATGCTACGACGAATTCAGCGCACAAAAAGAATCACAAGCGCCGGAAAAACCTCAAAAGTAGTTTTCCAGCAGGTATTGCGCCGCCTCGTTTGCCCCGGTGGCAAGCGGGCGCGGCGGAGCAGGCAAACGCCAAACCTGCGCGAGCAAATCCTCCAGCTCTCCGGTAAGCAAGCGCTCGCGCTCCACTTCGGCACACGACGCGTTCCGCTTCAACCAATTGACCAGATAAGGCTCTTCCGGCCAATCCTTGCGGGCCACATACAGCACCGGCACACCGGCGCAAGCGGCCTCGACGAAGGTGCCGTAACCTGGCTTGGTCAACACCGCATCGCAGGAAGCCAGCACATCGCCAAACGCCACCCCCAGGCCTTCCAGCGCCGGCATGTCGTCGCGCTCCACCCCCCAGGTTTGCGGGACGATCCAGCGAGTTTCAGGCAAGCGCGGCCACCGTTCCACCGGCAGGCGGAACTCCATGCCGCCCATCGCTACGCTCAAACATAACTTTTCCGCGAGCAGCGTGCGCCGGTTGCTGCCTGCCTGCGCGACCGGGCCGATGCTGCGCGCGCTGGAAATATCTGCCATCGACAAGGCGGGTTCAATTTTCAGAAAGCACCGGGCGCTGCTGTACGCCGCCAGCATCTGCGCGCTGATCGCACCGCAGGCCGCATCCTCCGCGCAGTAATGGCGGTAGATGTCCGCCCAGTTCAGGCTGCACATCGCCACCGCAGGCACACCCGCCACGCTTGCGGCAGCCAACGACAGGTAGGGCACGTTGGCGAGCAGCAGATCCGGTTTCAGCGCGCGCATGGTTCGCGCTTCGCGCGCCACCTTTTCATTCCAGCCGGCATGGAAGGCGCGGTACGCCAAAGCGCTCTTTTCCGTTTCCACGTCTACCGCGTTTGCCATTTGCATGCCGAAATCGAACGATGCCGGAATGTGCTGGAAGTCGCAGCGGAAACGCTGTTGCAGGATGGAGTAGGGCGCGGCGGTGCGCAGCGTGAAGCGCAGGCCGGGGATGCGTTGCGCCAGTTCGTTCACCACCGGCGCGGTCTGTGCGATGTGGCCGAAACCGTGAGAGGAAATATCAACGAGCAGGTGCGACATTAAGGCGCTTCAAAAATTGCACTTCGACACGTTCAGTGCGAACGGTCATTATTTCAGAACAGCAAGTTATCCGTTCGTGCTGAGCTTGTCGAAGCAGGAACCGGTAATTTTTAAAGCGCCCATCAAGGAGCGGAAGCCAACGCAATATCACTGATGAAACGGGATTGGAATTACAGACGGATGAAGTTATCGCGGTAATGCTTCATCTCTTCTATGGACTCGTAAATATCGGCCAGCGCCTCGTGCTTGCCGTGCTTCTTGATCCCCTGCGCCACCTCCGGCTTCCAGCGCTTGGCCAGCTCCTTGAGCGTGCTGACATCGAGGTTGCGGTAGTGAAAATAATCTTCCAGTTGCGGCATCCAGCGCACCAAAAAACGCCGGTCCTGGCAGATGGAGTTGCCGCACATCGGCGTGGTGCGCGCCGGGACGTGTTCCTTGAGAAACGCCAGCATCTGCGCTTCCGCCCCCGCTTCGTCCAGCGTTGACGCCCTCACTTTGTCTATGAGCCCGGATTTGCCGTGCGTGGACTTGTTCCAGGCGTCCATGCCGTCCAGCACGTTGTCCGGCTGGTGCACCACCAGCACCGGCGCCTCGGCGACGATTTCCAGCTGGCTATCGGTGATGACAATGGCGATCTCGATGATGCGGTCAGTATCCGGGGACAGCCCGGTCATCTCCAAGTCTATCCAGGCAAGATGGTTTTGGTTTTGTGCCATAATTGACGGTGCCGCATTCAGAACTCAAGAGCGCTTATTGTGTCACACTGGCGCACGGTGACGCCATCCAAAATTTATGACCGCACCCCTGTTTTCCGCCCTGTTTATTGCGATGCTGGCACTGGTTACGCTGATCAGGCTGTGGCTGGCGCAACGCCACCTCGCCCACATTGCCGCCCACCGCGCCAGCGTTCCGGAAGCGTTCCGCTCGCAGATCGGGCTGGATGCGCACCAGAAAGCGGCAGACTATACCGGCGCAAAAGTTCGCCTTTCCATGCTGGCTATCCTGTTCGATGCGGCGCTGTTGCTCACCTTCACCCTGGGCGGCGGCATACAGCAAATTGCCGGTTGGGGGCCGCACATCTCCGCCAACCCGCTCGCGCAGGGCATGGCTGCCATCGTGCTGGTGCTGTTGCTTTCCACCTTGCTGGAAGCGCCGTTCGACCTGTACCGCACTTTCGTGATCGAGGCGCGCTACGGGTTCAACAAGATGACGTTGGCGCTGTATCTGGGCGATGCGCTGAAAAGCCTGCTGCTCGGCGCCTTGCTGGGCCTGCCGCTGCTGTTCGGGGTGCTGTGGCTGATGGGGCGGATGGGCGACAACTGGTGGCTGTACGCGTGGGCAATGTGGGTGACCTTCAACCTGTTGCTGCTGTTCATCTACCCCTCCTTCATCGCGCCGCTGTTCAACAAGTTCCAGCCGTTGCAGGACGAAGGGCTCAAGACGCGCATCGAAGCGTTGCTTGGAAAATGCGGCTTCACCGCGAGCGGGCTGTTCGTGATGGACGGCTCGCGGCGCAGTACCCACGGCAACGCCTACTTTACCGGCTTCGGCAAAACCAAGCGCATCGTCTTTTTCGATACGCTGTTATCGAGGTTGACGCCCGCCGAAATCGAGGCGGTTCTGGCGCACGAGCTCGGCCATTTCAAACGCCGCCACGTCATGAAGCGCATCCTGTTTACCTTTGCCTTGAGCCTGGGGTTCTTGTGGCTGCTGGCGCAGCTCATGCAGGCGGACTGGTTTTATCGGGGGCTGGGGGTAACCACCCCTTCCACCGCGCTGGCGCTGCTGCTGTTTTTCCTGGTGCTGCCGGTATTCGGTTTCCTGCTGAACCCGCTGACGAGCCACTTTTCGCGCAAGCATGAGTTCGAGGCTGATGCTTACGCCGCGCGGCAAACCGATGCGCGCGACTTGGCCAGCGCGCTGGCCAAGATGTACCAGGACAACGCCTCGACGTTGACCCCCGACCCCCTGTACTCTACGTTTTACGATTCGCACCCCCCCGCGCTGATGCGCATTTCTCACCTGAAAGGAGCCGTGCCATGAAGAACCTTGCCGCCTTGCTGCTGTGCTGCGCCGTCTCCGCCCAAGCCGCGCCCTTCGCGGAAGGCGACCCGCAGGCCGGGAAAAAACTTTTTGACCAGTACGACTGCAACAGTTGCCACAAAGACAAAGTGGGCGGCGACGGCAATGCAATTTTTACCCGCTCCGACCGCAAGGTGACCAGCCCGCAAAAAATGATTGAGCGAATGACCATGTGTTCCGGCGCCATCGGCAAAAAACTTTCCAAACAGGAGCAGCAGCATCTCGGCGCATATCTCAACCAGAGTTTTTACAAACTCAAATGAGAAGCCGCAAAAAATTCTCTGCGCTCCATGCGCCTTCGTTCCCTCTGCGCTTGCGACGAATTTTTTTGGCCTTCGAACGCCGGGTAAACTTGAAAGTGTCCCGGACAATGGCTTCCTGTTGATACGACCGGCAAACACTGTGGATCCCGTCATTCCGGGCCTGCCCCGGAATCCAGCAAGAGTAGTCAATATCGGCGCGCTTTGCGCGCCACTGGATACCGGCTTTCGCCGGTATGACGCTGCTATTTTTTGCTGGCCGGATCAATAGTGGCACCGGAACTACCTACCCTGCAAGGCCGGGTGGTGGCCGCCTTCAGCCGCCAGCATCTGGTCGAATTGCCCGGCGGAGAGCTGCTGCCATGCCTGACGCGCGGCAAAAAAAGTTTGGTAGCGTGCGGAGATTTTGTCTGGTTGCGGCGCACGGCGGATAACCAGGCGGTCATCGAGGAAATCGCGCCGCGCAAAACCTTGTTGCACCGCTCCGACGCATACCGCGAAAAACTTATCGCCGCCAATGTCAGCCAGATCATCGTCGTGGTGGCGGCCGAACCTTCATTCGACGACGAGCTGCTGGCACGCTGCCTGGTGGCCGCGCACGACCAGCGGCTGGAAACCCTGATCGTGCTGAACAAGTGCGATCTCGCCGCGCGGGCCGATGCGGCGCGCGCGCAGCTCGCGCCCTACCGCAACATCGGCTACCGCGTGCTGGAGCTTTCCGCAAATAAAGATGCCGCGCCGTTGTTGCCCTTTTTGCAAGGCCATACCAGCGTGCTGGTGGGGCAATCCGGCATGGGCAAATCCACGCTCATCAATGCCTTGCTGCCGGAAGCGCGAGCAGCCACCACGGAAATATCTGTCGCGCTGGATTCCGGCAAGCACACTACCACTCACGCACGCCTGTATCACGTGAACGAAGATTCTCACCTGATTGACTGTCCGGGCGTGCAGGCTTTCGGCCTGCACCACCTGGCTTACGGCGAAATTGAAGAAGGGTTCGTGGAGTTTGCGGCCTATCGCGGGCTGTGCCGCTTTCGCAACTGTCGCCACACGCACGAGCCGGGCTGCGCGCTGCGCGAGGCGGCGGGAGCGGGGAAGATTGACCCGCGCAGATTAATGCTGCTTCAAAGTATCAGCGCCAGTGTTGCGACCCGGAAATGACGACAGTTGTATTGATCCTAGAAACCTCAGTTGGCAGGTGTTCATCCCTTCGACACGCCCGCTGCGCGGGCTGCTCCGTCCCCGGACGCGGGGCTGACAAGCAGGATTGTCTCGCCTCGCGGGTGCAAATTGAATTTCCCGACGCGCTGGTCGTGCATCGGCTCGACATGGGGACTTCCGGGCTGATCGTGTTCGGGCGGGGTGCCGTGATGCAGCGGCAACTTTCCCGTTTGTTCCGCGAGCGCAGGGTCGCAAAACGCTATGTGGCGGTGGTGGAAGGGAAGCCGGAAGCCACCGGCGAAATCAATCTGCCCCTGGCGGCAGACTGGCCAAATCGCCCCAAGCAGAAAGTGGATGCATCATCGGGCAAGCCTTCACTCACCCGCTACCGCTTGCTGGCGCACGATACCGCGACGAACACTTCCCGCCTGGAACTTGAGCCGGTCACGGGCCGCACCCACCAGTTGCGGGTACACCTGGCCGCCATTGGGCATCCGATTTTGGGAGACGCGCTATATGGTCAAGGCGCAGCGGAGCGGCTGCTGCTGCACGCATGTCGGTTGAGTTTTGCGCATCCGCTTTCCGGCGAAGTGCTGGAGCTTTTCTGCGTGCCGCCGTTTTGAAAGCTACCGCAGGTTATGGTTAAGCGGGTTTGAGCGCCTCTTCCACCGTCGGGTAGCGCAGCGCTATCTTCAGCTCTTTCTTCATTCTCGCATTCGTCATCCGCCGCGATTCGTTCATGAACGACCACAGCGCGGGAGAGACCGCGCGCTGTACTTCCGTGCGCGGCAGGCGCGGTGGGCGCGGCAAACCGAACGCCTCCGCCACCGCATCGAAGTACTCGCCCATTTTCAAGTTGCTGTTGTCGCTGGTGTGATAGGCGCGGTTCGGCTTTGCGTGGCGCAACGCGGCAAGAACGATGCGCGCCAGATCGTCGGCATGGATGTGGTTGGTGTAGCTGTCCTCTTCATGAGCGATAGCGACCGTGCCGGCTCGCAGGCGCTCCAGCGGCAGGCGGTCGCTGGCATAGATGCCGGGCACGCGCAGGATGCAGGCGCTCGCCCCGTTGCGTGCCGCCCAATCGCGTATCTGACACTCAGCATCGGCGCGGAGTTTTGCACGGGGCGTTTGCGGGTTGAGCGGGCGCGTTTCCTCTACGACTGCGCCAGCGCAATCGCCGTACACCCCGCTGGTGCTGATGTAGATCAAGTGCCGTGGCGGCGCGCCGTGCGACAGGGCGGCAAGCAGGTTGCGGGTGCGGGTGTCGAGGCTGCCAGTGCCGGGAGGCGGCGCAAAATGCAGCACGATGTGCGCCAGCCCGGTCAGCCGGTGCAGGCTGCGCGCATCATCCAGATCTCCCGGTATGGGGGTGATGCCCGCTTGCCGCAACACATCATGGCGCGCGCGGTTGCGAGCCAGGCCGAACAGGCGGTGGTGTTTGTTCAGGAGCGGAGCCGCGCGCAACGCGATGTCCCCGCAGCCTACTATCAGGATTCTGGCCATCTGGACTTATCCTGTGAGTGGGTGTTGACGGTTTCGCAGGTGCAAATTTATTCGCACAAACATTGGGCCGTGTGCGAATAAACCTGAAAACCGCAATTGAAACTACAAAAAACCGCTCATGCTTCGACAGGCTCAGCAC
>VIKH01000092.1:14051-21014 GCA_008080515.1 Gallionellaceae bacterium
CAGCCCGCGTAGCGGGCGTGTCGAAGGGATGAACACCTGCCAACTGAGGTTTCTAGGATAAATTCGCACCTACGATAACTCCATCGCCTTCTGGAAATACCGGAACGCCTCGTCGGGTTTTTGCAGTTTCTCGGCCAGTTGCCCCAGCGCGGTATAGGCGGCGCGCGTCGGCTGCACGCTGATGCTGGCGTCCAGATAATTCTGCGCTTTGCCCCACAGCTCCTGGTGCAGGCACAGCTTGCCCAGCGCCAGCAGCAGCCCGGCATCGTCCGGGTGCTGCACGAGCCAGCGCTCGGCCTGCTCGATCTGCCGGATGGCTTCACCCGAAAAGCAATCGCCGTACAGCATCACCAGATCGCCATCCCACTGTTCGTCTAGGCTGTCGGTCAAAATCTGGCGGGCGTTTTTGCGGTCGCCCAACGCGATGAAAGCGCGCGCGGCCGCAGCGGCAATTTTGCCGCGCCGCCTGAATTCGCCGGGAACGGCTTTCCACGCGCTTTGCAGCGCCAAGGCGTCCTGCGCGCCCGCGCCGATTTTTTCCAGCCAGGCTTGCTGGCGCAGTTGCGTTGCGGCTGTCTCATCCATTGCGCCGCGCTTTTCCAGGCGGCTCACGGTATCCAGCACCGCGTCCCAGTTGCGCGTCTGCTGCTGCGCCTTGAGTTCCAGGTGCAGCGCGCCGACATGGTTGCTTACGCCCGCATCGTGCAGCTCTTTCAGAGAAGCCAGCGCCGCCTGCGGCTGGTGCTGATCCAGCCTGAACTTGGTGGCTGCCATCAGGCGCATGGTGGCTTCCCCCACCGTTTTGTTTTCCGCAGCTCGTGCGCGGCGCGCGCGGCGATGATGGGGTTGATGCCGGAAGATTCGCCCAGCTCCATGGCTTGCGTCGCCGCTTTTTCCGCCGCCGCATAGCGCCCCTCGAAAAAAGCGGCCAGCGCTTCCATCATGGCCGAGCGCCCTTTGTCCCGCGCGCGCTCGGCGCGATAGCGGCGCACCGTGGCGGGCAGGCGCGCGGCGGCCAAGGCGAGGCGCAGCGCAAAATAGGCGAGCGCAAACAGCGCCAGCAACAGCAACAGGAACAGGGCGAACGACATCTCGATGCGGTAGGGCGGATAAACCAGCTGCATGTAGCCGGAATGATGCGAGGCCAGCGCCACCGCCACGGCCAGCGCAAACAGCAGCAGCAGCCAGAACAGGAATTTCATCGCGCCACTTTTTCTCTGGTCACGCGGTAATTGCGCACCGCTTCCAGGCTGGAGCCGATGTCCGGGATTTCGATGCGGATGCTGGATTCGCGCAGCTTGTGCAACGCGGCAACGGCCTGCGCGCCCGGCCCGGATTTTGTGTCGAAATAGCGTGCCACCCACTCCTGCGCCGCTTGCAAATCGCGCTTGAAGCCCGCCTCGTCATGCGACAAAAGGGCGAGGCGCGCGGACAGCAGGCGCAGCTTCAAATTCTCGCGCAGGAAGAACGCCTGCAAAGGGGAAAGCAGGGGCAGTTCGCGCTTTTCCATGTTTTCGATGCGCACCAACTGCTTTGCCTCGGCCCAGATTTCATGCAGCAACTTCTGCCAGGCATCCAGCTCGGGCGCGGCGGCGCGCGCGGGTGAGACCTTCTCCTGCGCGACGCGGGTTTCCTGCGACAGCGGCAACGCATCCACCGCAGCGACCAGGTTGTCCAGCCGGAGATTGATGCCTGGCACATCCGTATCCGGCAGTGCGCGCAGCTTGTCCATGTCGCGCGCGATGGCCTTGCGTAAGGCGTTGAGCTCGGCGCGGTCCATGCGCTTCAGGCGTTCGTCAGCCTGCTGCATGGCGATCAGTGCGGCTCTCACGTTGGCGGAAAGCTGCAACTGTTGCCCGGCGATCAGCAGCATCTGCTCCACCTCGGCCAGAGCTGTCTCGTCGCGGCTGCCGGAAAGCTCGCGGTACAGCGCATCCAGCTCCGCGCGCTGGCTCTGGGTTTCGGCGTGGCGCGCTTCGAGCAGTGCCGCCCTGGCGGACAGTTCGCGTACCGCCTCCTGCACCTGCGCCACCAATATCTGGCCAGCCTTGCTGTTGCCCTCCATTTCGGCGAGGCGGCGCGCCAATTCCTGCTGCATGGCGCCGATCTGGCGATGCGAGTCGAACCACTGCCACAGGAATATCGCCAGCACGACAGCCAACACCATCTGCGCAATGCTCATGCGCGAAATGATTTTGGCCACGGGGTTGGGGTGCGCTGCGGCGGGAGGCGGGGGGGGATCCGGTGAAGGCGCTGGTTCGCTCACGCTGTTCTCCGCTCTCTGTCTTCAGCCCTCCGCTGGGCCCATGCCAACAAGCCCGCCAACAGGCCGTCGTCTCCGCCGCCGGTCGCCGTCACTTCGCGCCACCCGAGGCGCTGCGCGGCCTCGGCGATGCGCGGGTGCGGCGCGAACAGCGGCACTCCGGCAAGCCGCGCTCTGGCCGCACCATCCAGCATGTCCCACAAATAGCCCAGCGCCTCGCTGCTGGTCACCGTCACCGCATGGGGGCTGGCGTCGAGCAGTGCGCCGATGTCCTGCTGCGGTTTCGCGCGCCGGTAGCAGGCGGCGTATTCCACCGCCGCGCCGCGCGCTTTGAGGGTGTCGCCCAGCAGCTCGCGCCCGCCGTCGCCGCGAAAAACCACCACGCGCCAGCCGTTCACATTTTGCAGCTCCGGCAAGGCCAGGAGCGCCTCGCTGTCGAAACGTTCCTGCGGCGCGAGGATGTTGCTTGCTCCCAGATCGCGCAGCGCTTTGGCGCTGCCCTGGCCGACGGCGGCAATTTTTAATGCGGGGGGCAACAGCGGAACCTTGCCCTCACCCGCGCTGTCGCGCACCCCTCTCCCGCTAGCGGGAGAGGGGCTGGGGGAGAGGGCCGCACGGATGGCTTCCATGCCGAATCGCACCGCGTTGGGGCTGATGAAAATGGCGAGATCAAACTCGTGCAGGCGCGCCACGAGTTCGCACAACGGTTTCGGGTCGTCTATCGGGCTGATTTCCAGCAGAGGGAACAGGATGACATTGCCGCCCGCCTGCCCGATGTGCCGCGAGAGTTGCACCGCCTGCTCGCGCGGGCGGGTCACCACGATGTTCAGGCCGGCGAGAGGGCGGGCAGGCACCATAAATTCAATTTGCCACAGAGCACGCAGAGTTCACAGAGAAAGCCACAGCCTTTGCTCGTGATACCGGCTTACAGGTGTTCTCGGGAGGGGGTGGCTTGTATTACCCGGCTCACAGCGCCAGCGCGGCGAGGATTTCGCCCGCTCCCTGCGCCAGCAGGTCCTGCGCCACGGCGTTGCCCAGCGCTTCGGGGTCGCTCGCGCTGCCGCCGCGTTCGGCACGCAGCAGGCGCGAGCCGTCCGGGGTGGCGACGAAACCGCGCATCCGCAGTTTGTCGCCCGCGACTTCAGCAAAGCCGCCCAACGGTACTTGGCAACTGCCCTGCAACGCGCGGCTCATGGCGCGTTCCGCCAGCACGCAGGCGGCGGTGCCGGCATGGTGCAGCGGGGCCAGCAGGGCTTGCAGGTCGGGCCGGTCGCTGCGGCATTCGATGCCCAGCGCGCCCTGGCCGACGGCGGGCAGGCTGTCCTCGCTGGAAATAACGTTGCGGATACGGTCGCCCAGGCCCAGCCGCTTCAGGCCGGCAGCGGCGAGGATGATGGCGGCGTACTTGCCTTCGTCCAGTTTGCGCAAGCGGGTTTGCACGTTGCCGCGCAGCGGCTCGATTTTCAGGTGCGGGAAGCGCGCGCGCAACTGGCTTTCGCGGCGCAGACTGGATGTCCCCACCACGCTGCCCGCAGGCAGTGCGGCCAGGTTGTCGAAGTTGTTGGAAACGAATGCGTCGCGCGGGTCCTCGCGCTCGCCGATGCAGGCCAGCATGAAGCCTTCCGGCAGGTGCATCGGCACATCCTTCAGCGAATGCACGGCGATGTCGGCGCTGCCGTTTTCCAGCGCGGTTTCCAGCTCTTTCACGAACAAGCCCTTGCCGCCGATCTTGGACAGCGTGACATCCAGTATCTGGTCCCCCTGAGTGGTCATGCCCAGGATGCTGACGGCGGTTTGCGGGTACAGCGCGCGCAGCCGGTCGCGGATGTGTTCCGCTTGCCACATTGCCAGAGCGCTTTCGCGCGATGCGATCACCAGTGTTGCCGGGGCGGCACGCCCGTTAGATTTCAGGTTCATTGGTATTCCGGAATAGGTTGAGTTTGTCGCGGCGTATTCTAGCATGAGCCTGTAGCGCCCGTACCGGGCTTGCCCGCCGCCCCCAGGGTAAATTTGTTCTACAAATAATTATGTTTAGAATCAATAAATGTAGGGTGGGCACGTTTTTTGTGCCCACGCTGCTACCAATCCGCGTGGGCAGACGATATAGCTGTCTGCCCACCCTACAATTATTTTGTAGATGTCTGCCCACCCTACAATTATTTTGTAGAACAAATTTACCCTGCCACCGCTCCCCGCTAGCCGAATTCCTTCACGATGGACTGTTGCCTGCGGCTGATCGGCAGCAGCTCGCTGATCCCTTTGAGCTTGACCGCCCAGTGCGCTTCCCCGGCTTCTTCGTCCACCACTTTTTCGAAGCCTTCGATTTCGTCTTTTGCCACCAGGCAGTTGCGGTGGATGCGCACAAAGCGCACGGCGAACTCCTTTTCCAGCGCGGACAGCGCTTCCTCGATCAGGTATTCCCGCTCCAGCGTGCGCACCGTGATGTATTTCATTTCGGCGCGCAGGTACAGCACTTTTTCTATCGGGATGAGATAGATCTTGCCGCGCTCGTGGATGGACAGGTTTTTGCGCGGCTCGGGAAGCAGCTCGTGCAGCACTTCCGTGCGCACCGGCACAGCGTCGCGCGCGCGCGTGAGCGCCTCGAACAGCCGCCCGAGGCGGATGGGTTTGAGCAGGTAATCTATGGCGCGCTGCTCGAAAGCGGCGATGGCGTATTTGTCGTAAGCCGTGGTAAAAACGATTACCGGCGGCTTCGGCAATTTGTTGAGGTGCTGCGCCAGTTCGATGCCGTCCATTTGCGGCATACGGATGTCCAGCAGCATGCCCGCTTCGCCGACCACTTCGAGAGGCAGTTGCTCGGCGCAATCGGCGAGCAGCTCTCTCAAGCGGCTGCGCGCGGGCGGTTCGTCGTCCACCAGGAACAGGGCGAGAGGAAGTTCAACGGTGCTCATCGGGGTTCTCCTTGACGTAGGGCAGCATGATATGCACTCTGTAGTAGTCCGTGCCGGATTCCACCTCGTAACCGGCTTCGACATCGAACTGCAAGGCCAGCCGCTCGCGGATGTTGGACAGCGCCATCCGGTTGCCTTGGTGGCGGTCGGGCTGCGCCTGCTTCGGGTTTTGCATTTCGATATGGATCTGGCTGCCGCTGCGGTACAACCTGACCTCGATAGCGCCACCTGCGGTTAGCGGCTCGATGCCGTGGTACACGGCGTTTTCCAGCAGCGGCTGCAGCACCAGCGGCGGCATCAGCGCATCGTCCGGCATTTCTTCGGTGTTCCAGACCACCTTAAGGCGTTCGCCCAGACGCAATTGTTCCAGCGCGAGATACTGGCGCGCAAGCGCCACTTCGTGCCGCGCCGGCACCAGATCGCCGCCGTGCGCCATCGCGGCGCGGAACAGGTCGGCCATGTCTTCCAGCGCGGTTTCGGCGCGCTTGGGGTCGGCCCGCACGATGCCGAGCACGGCGTTGATGCTGTTGAACAGGAAGTGCGGGCGGATGCGCGCCCGCAAGGCCTGCAGGCGCGCCTCGTGCAGGGCCGGAGAAAGCGCGTGCGCGCGCATCCTGAAGTAGGCCAGCAGCAGAGCGGTCGCGGCGGCGGCCAGAAGCGCGCCGCGCAACAGGTGGAAGCTGCCGTAGCCGGCGAAAGGCGCATACAGCTTTTCACCCAACCGGTATACGGCCAGCGTGACCGCCGCCGCAACCAGCACTACCGCCGCCGCGCCCAACCAGTACGGCAACCGCTTGAGCGGCGGGCTGGCGATAAACAGCAGCAGCAGGGCGGACAGCAGCACCGGTTGCAGCAGTGCGGAGATCGCGATGATGCGTTGCGCGATGTCCTGCCAGGACGTCGCCTGCACCAGCGCCGCCAGCAACGCCACGGCATTTGCCAGCAGCACGATGCGCAGCATGACACCCAGGCTGCGGAAGTCGGGCAGCGCATCGGGACGGATATTTTGATTTATACTCCGCACGGTTGATGGGGCTCGCATAAATACCGCACATTCTGGACAAGAGACGATGACGATGCAAGACAAACAGAGCTGGTCGGGGCGTTTTGGCGAACCAGTGGCGGAGCTGGTGCAGCGCTATACCGCATCGGTCGAATTTGACCGACGGCTGGCGCTGTTCGACATCCGTGGCTCGCTGGCGCACGCGCAGATGCTGGCGGCGTGCGGCATCATCTCCGCGCAGGACTTGAGTGACATCCGCCGGGGCATGGCGCAGATCGAGAACGAGATCATCGGCGGCGATTTCGTCTGGCTCATCGAGCTGGAAGATGTGCATCTCAATATCGAAAAGCGCCTGACCGCACTGGTCGGCGATGCCGGAAAGCGCCTGCACACCGGGCGCTCGCGCAACGATCAGGTGGCGACCGACGTGCGCCTGTATTTGCGCCACGCCATAGACGAACTGCTCGTTCTTATCAAAACGTTGCAGGCCGCGCTGGTTGATCTGGCGGCGCATCACACGCACACCGTCATGCCGGGTTTCACCCATTTGCAAGTGGCGCAGCCGGTCAGTTTCGCGCACCACCTGCTGGCTTATTTCGAGATGCTGAAACGCGATGCCGGGCGCCTTGCCGACGCGCGTGCCCGCGTCAACCACCTGCCGCTGGGCGCCGCCGCGCTGGCCGGCACCAGCTACCCGATCAAGCGCGAAATGGTGGCCGAATTGCTGGGGTTTGACGGTGTGTGCGAAAACTCGCTCGACGCCGTTTCCGACCGCGACTTCGCCA
>VIKH01000092.1:21037-22058 GCA_008080515.1 Gallionellaceae bacterium
ATTTACCGCCGCCGCCACGCTGATCATGATGCATCTGTCGCGCTTGTCGGAGGAACTGGTATTGTGGATGAACCCGCGCTTCGGCTTCATCACCATCGCCGACCGCTTTTGCACCGGCTCTTCCATCATGCCGCAGAAAAAAAACCCCGACGTGCCGGAGCTGGTGCGCGGCAAGACCGGCCGCATCAACGGCCACCTGGTGGCGCTGCTGACATTGATGAAGGGCCAGCCGCTGGCCTACAACAAGGACAACCAGGAAGACAAGGAGCCGCTGTTCGACACGGTTGACACCTTGAGCCAGACGCTGCGCGTCTGCGCCGAAATGATGGGCGGCGTCACCGCCAAGCCGGACGCCATGCGCAGCGCGGCGTTGCAAGGCTATGCCACGGCCACCGACCTGGCCGATTACCTGGTAAAGAAAGGCCTGCCGTTCCGTGATGCGCACGAAGCGGTGGCGCTGGCGGTGCGCCACGCCGAGCAGCGCGGCTGCGATTTGAGCGACCTCGGGCTGGATGAGCTGAAGCAATTCTCCGACCGCATCGCGGACGACATTTACGGCGCGCTCACGCTGGAAGGCTCGCTGGCCAGCCGCAACCATACCGGCGGCACCGCGCCGCAGCAGGTGGAGGCCGCCATCGCGCGCGCGCGAAAATATCTGGCGGGATGAGCGCCACAAAAAAAATGGGCAACCGAAAGATTGCCCAGGGAGGAGGAGTTTCAAGAATACCGAAGCTTCTAACGGCTTCAACGGCACTCTAGCACCCCGTTCACCGAATTCATATAGGCCGAATGGCCTATACCCGTATATATATACCGGCCTATATCTTTTTCGTTTTTTCTATATACCCGGAAACATCCATACGCGCCAACTTAATAAAAAAATACTGAGCAAGTCGTCACACCGGCGCAAGCCGGTGTCCAGCCTGTTGAACCCAGATAATCCATTAGGCCGTCATTCCGGCGAAGGCCGGAATCCAGCAATGGAAAACGCTCCGCAAAGCGGACAAAACCAAGGTGTTGT
>VIKH01000093.1 GCA_008080515.1 Gallionellaceae bacterium
GCATCGTGCAGAAGCACGGCGGGCGCATCGAGGTGCAGAGCGAATTGGGCCGGGGCACGACGTTCCGGGTGTGGCTGCCGGTTAAGCAGACGCATGGCTCCGCTTAAAGAAGCAAAGCGGGTCGGGAAAGGCGTGTCACAGGTTTTGCAGGTGCGAATTCACCTAGGGAGACGCTGATTTAATCCGTTCGTGGTGAGCCTGTCGAACCATGATCGGATTAAATCTATAGTAATCAATAGGCACCGCCAACCCTTCGACAAGCTTAGGGTGAACGGATGATTTAATCTGTGTTTCCCTAGCAGAGGTTGGCGTTGCATAGCCGACTGACCAAGCTGGCAAACAACGCCAGCAAGTCATCGCTTATTGCACCCTTTGGGTGTTCGCACACAACACATCAGGCGGGCGAAACCATTCGCGCCTGCCAACCGGGATTTTCAGGATGATCCGATTTTTGCCAACCGCGCCTGACGCCAGCCTGCTCTATGCGGGTTCGTACAGCCCCGCGCTGGTCATCGCCTCCGTCTTGATCGCCGTGCTCGCGTCATATTCTGCGTTCAGGGTGTTGCCGGGAATCGCCCAAGCAAAAAACGGGTTGCAGCGGGCCGCCTGGGCCGCTATCGGGTCGCTGGCGATGGGCGGCGGGATCTGGGCCATGCACTTCATCGGCATGCTTGCCTTGAGCCTGCCCTGTGCGGTGCGGTATGACCCGGCCCTGACGCTGGCATCCATGCTGCCGGGGTTGCTGGCGAGCGGGGTCGCGCTGGGCATCAGCAGCAAACAACGCACGGGGAAGTGGCCGCTGTTTGCGGGCAGCGTGCTGCTGGCTGCGGGAATCGGCGCAATGCACTATACCGGCATGGCCGCGATGCGGCTGAACGGGCTGGTGTACTACGACCCCGCGTTGTTTGCGCTGTCCATTCTCGTGGCCGTGCCGCTCGCCTATATCGCTCTAACCGTCAAAGGAAGCGCGCGCTTTCCGGGGCGTGGGCGCGATCTGTTCGGTGCCGCCATCATGGGCAGCGCGGTGTCTGCCATGCATTACACGGCCATGTCGGCCGCCTATTTCGTGCAGGGCGATGCGATGGATGTTCCCGCTTCCGTTTTTAACGCGAATGAGCTCGCGGCAGCGGTGGCAATGATCGCGGGCTTGCTGGCAGCGGTGACCATCGCCGCCGCCACCGCCTACCGCAACCGGGAAATGGCCCGCTTCCTGGGCGAGAGCGAAGAGCGTTTCCGCACGCTGACCATTGCCACCAGCCAGATCGTGTGGGTGACCGGCGCCCAGGGCGAAGCGGTTGCAGATGTTCCGGACTGGCGCGCATATACCGGGCAAAGCGTCGAGGAAATCAAGGGTTGGGGGTGGATCGCCGCCCTGCACCCGGATGACGCCGAACGGACGGCGGCTATCTGGAAACGGGCGGTGGAAACCCGCACCCTCTACAAGACGGATTTCCGCCTGCGCCGCCATGACGGGGTGTATGGCCATTTCGGCGTGCGCGGCGTGCCGGTGCGCAACCCGGACGGCAGTGTCCGCGAATGGGTGGGAACCTGCACCGACATCACCGAGCGGATGCAGATCGAGCAAACCCTGCGTTTTGTTTCACAACAGGGCTGGGCGGAGGCGGGGGAAAAGTTCGTGCCCGCGCTGGCGCGTTATCTGGCCGAGCTGTTGGGGGTGGATTTTGTTTTCGTGGGCAGGCTGTCGGGCAAAGACACGGTCACGGTGACGACCCTGTATGCCAAAGGCGAGATTGCAGATAATTTTACCTATTCCCTGCGCGGGACGCCCTGCGAAAACGTCGTCGGCAAGACCGCCTGCATCTATCCGCAGAACATCCGGTCGCTGTTTCCGCACGACCCATTGCTGGCCGACATGGGGATAGAAAGCTATGCCGGTATCCCGCTGTGGGATTCAAAGGGCGATGCGCTCGGTTTGCTGGCGGTCATGCACGGCGCCGCCCTGGAAAATGTCGAGCGGGTTCGTTCCCAGTTGCAACTGGTGTCGGCGCGGGTTGCGGCCGAACTCGAACGCAAGGCGGTCGAGGACTCGTTGCGCCTCTCCTCGCTGATCCTGCAAAACAGCAGCGAGGGCATGGTAGTCACGGACGAAAACAACCTGATCACTGCCATCAACCCCGCTTTCACCAGAATTACCGGCTACAGTTTCGAGGAGGTGCGTGGAAAAAACCCGAAGATTTTCAGCTCGGGCCGCCACGACCAGGCTTTTTACCAGGCGATGTGGCGGGAGCTGAACAGCGCGGGCCACTGGCAGGGCGAGATCTGGGATAAGCGCAAGAACGGCGAAATACACGCCAAACGGCTCGCCATCAGCGTGATATACAATGAAAAGGGCGGCGTGTTATGCCATGTAGCGCTGTTTTCCGACATCACCGAGAAAAAGCAATCCGAGGAGATGATCTGGCGGCAAGCCAATTTCGATACGCTGACCGCGCTGCCCAACCGCCGCATGTTCCACGACCGCCTGGAGCAGGAAATCATGAAGTCGGCGCGCTCCGGACTCCCGCTGGCGCTGCTGCTGATAGATCTGGACGGGTTCAAGGAGGTGAACGATACGCTGGGCCACGATATGGGCGACATTTTGTTGAAGCAGGCCGCGCTCCGCATCGTGGAGCGCGTGCGCGCATCCGATACCGTGGCGCGGCTGGGCGGCGACGAATTCACTGTGGTGCTGTCGCAGCTCGCCGATGTGAACCACGCCGAAGACTGCGCGCAGAAGATAGTCGCCGGGCTGGCGCAGCCGTTCCATCTGGGCGGTGAAGCCGTCTATGTGTCGGCCAGCATCGGTATCACCCTGTATCCGAATGACGCCGCCGATATCGAGTCTTTGATGAAGAACGCGGACCAGGCGATGTACGTGGCCAAAAACCAGGGCCGCAACCGCTTCAGCTATTTCACCCCGGCGCTGCAGGAAGCCGCGCAGAAGCGGCTGAAGCTCGCCAACGATTTGCGCGGCGCGCTGGCTGCCGACCAGTTTGAAGTCTATTACCAGCCTATCGTGGATCTGGCGACGGGCGCCATCGGCAAAGCCGAAGCGCTCATCCGTTGGCGGCATCCGGAGCGCGGCATGGTCAGCCCGGCTGACTTCATTCCTTTGGCGGAAGAAACCGGGCTGATCGTCGAAATCGGATACTGGGTGTTCAGGGAGGCGGCACATCAGGCGGCCCGCTGGCAGGCGAGGTTCGGCGAAACGTTCCAGATCAGCGTGAACCGGTCGCCGGTGCAGTTCCGGGAGCACGCTGAAAAGAACCATCTGCCCTGCCTCTGCTACCTGGACGAGATACAGCTTTCCGGGCAAAGCATTGTTTTCGAAATCACCGAGGGGTTGTTGCTGGATGCGGCTCCCGGCGTCACCGATACGCTGCTCAAGTTCCGCGATGCGGGGATACAGGTCTCGCTCGACGATTTCGGGACGGGCTATTCTTCGCTTTCTTATCTCAAGAAATTCGACATTGACTACCTGAAGATAGACAAGTCGTTCGTGGAACATCTGGAGAGCGACGCCAGCAACATGGCGCTGTGCGAGGCCATTATCGTCATGGCGCACAAGCTGGGGCTGAAGGTGATCGCCGAAGGCGTGGAAACGGAAGCGCAGCGCAGTTTTCTGGCCGGCGCCGGATGCGACTACGGCCAGGGGTACCTGTTTTCCAGACCGGTGCCGCCGGAAGAGTTCGAGAAGCTGCTGCCCGGGATATAGTAATATTTTGACTTGGGTGGGCAGCCAACAACTAGGAGAGTGGCATGGCAGATGACAACGGCAGCAAGCGGATCGAGCGGCGCGCGCATCACGAGGTCAGGGAGGTTTTTGTGCGGGCGTGCGCGTTGCTGGCGCCTTTTTTCAATGGCAATTCTGAAGCGCACGGCGTGTCGAAATTCGCCATGACCCATATTCTGGGTAACCATTTCCCCGCGCTTTCCGGCATTCAGGCGCAGATTGTCATCACCACGGTTGAGCGCTTGCACCGCGATGGGCGGCTGCAAAGCCTGCTGGAACAAAATGCCGACGATGAGGGCGCACATGGATGAGATGCAACCCGTTCCGACGCCACAGGCCGCGCCCGAGCCGGAATTTACTTTGCTGTTTGTTGATGACGAATCCAACATTCTGTCGTCGCTGAAGCGCTTGTTCCGCCCGACCGGCTACCGCATTTTCACTGCGGAGAGCGGCGCGCAGGGGCTGGAAATTCTGGAACGCGAGGCCGTGGATCTGGTGGTTTCCGACATGCGCATGCCGGAAATGAGCGGCGCGCAGTTCCTCGAAAAAGTTCGCGCGCAATGGCCGGATACGGTGCGCATCCTGTTGACCGGTTACTCGGAAGCTAGCTCGACCATCGAGGCCATCAACAAGGGACAAATCTACCGCTACATCTCCAAGCCGTGGGACGACAACGATATTACGCTGATCGTCAGGCACGCTTTGCAGCAGAAGCAGTTGGAGCGGGAAAAACTGCGATTGGAGGATTTGACGTGCAAGCAGAATGCTGAACTGAAAGAGCTGAACGCCAACCTGGAAGATAAAGTCAGGTCGCGCACCGAGGAAGTGCGCCAGGCCATGGCCTCTCTCGAAGAAGCTCACGAAAAGCTGAAGAAGGGCTTTATCACTTCGATCCGGGTTTTTTCCAACCTTATCGAGATGCGCGATGCGAAAGTGATGGGTCACTCGCGCCGGGTTGCCGAGATGTCCCGGGCTATCGCCCGGCGCATGGGCATGAGCGGCGCGGATACGCAGGATGTATTCATAGCCGGCCTGCTGCTCGATGTCGGGAAAATCGGCCTGCCCGACCGCCTGCTGAAAAAACCTTACGCGAACCTGACCTCCGATGAACGGCTGGAGGTGGCCAACTATCCGGTCAAGGGCCAGATGGCGCTGATGGCGCTGGATCAGCTCCAGGATGCGGCAATGCTCATCCGCAGTCACCGCGAACGCTTTGACGGCAAGGGCTACCCGGACCATTTGGCCGGGCCGGCGATACCGCTGGGCGCACGCATTCTTGCCTTGGCCAAGGATTACGACGCGGCGCTGATCGGGGCATTGCACACCGACCCCTTGAAGCCGGGGGATGCGCTTCAGTTCATCCAGGACGGCAATGGCAAGCGCTACGACCCGCTGGTGGTGAAAGCCTTCATGAGCGAGTTCAACAAAATCGGCACGCTGCCGGCAGACGATGTCGGCCTGGCTTTGCGGACAGAACAGCTTGCGCCCGGTATGGTGCTTGCCCGCGACCTGTCAGCCAGTACGGGTGAATTGCTGCTGTCTAAAGAGCACGTACTGACCGGGCAGGCCATCGAGAAAATCCGGGGGTTCGAGCGCATCGGCGGAGAGGTGCTAACGGTTCATGTCCGCGCGCGGAAGTGATTTTGCCCATCGGAACGCAGGATGCCCCGGAACAAGGGGTGAGGTATAGCCCATCTGGGGGGTTGCCCTTAACCCATCTGGGGTATCGCTGTACCCGGTTTAATCGTCTAGCATCAACCCGGCATTGAACTGGTGGCGCCCGGAGCGCGCGCGCGCGCGGTCGTTGCCAAAAGTCAGGGTCAGCTCGCGCGAAAAGGGCGATCTGGTGATGATGGGCATCGGCGGCTTCACCCCGCTGAACGGCTTCATGAATTACGCCGACTGGCGCGGGGTGTGCGCCGGGATGACCATGTCCAGCGGGCTGTTCTGGCCAATTCCGATCACGCTGTCGGTCAGCCGCGAAACGGCTGATTCCTTCAAGACCGGTAGCGACATCGCGCTGATTGACCCGGATGACGGCAGCGCTATCGCCACCATGGTGGTGACCGAGAAATATTCCATAGACAAGGCGCACGAGTGCGCGACGGTGTTCCATACCGCAGACCCCGACCACCCCGGCGTCAAGATGGTGATGGAACAGGGCGAAATCAATATCGCCGGGCCGGTCAAGGTGCTTTCCCAAGGCGGCTTTCCGGAAAAGTATGGCGAGCTGTTCATGTCGCCGCAGGAGACGCGCCAGATGTTCCAGAGTATGGGATGGAGCAAGGTCGCGGCGTTCCAGACGCGCAACCCGATGCACCGCTCGCACGAGTATCTCGCCAAAGTGGCGATCGAGGTATGCGACGGCGTGCTGATCCATTCCCTGCTTGGCAATCTCAAACCTGGCGACATTCCGGCCGATGTGCGCACCCGCGCGATTGCCACCCTCACCGAGAATTACTTTGTCAAAAAAACCGTGGTGCAGGCCGGTTACCCGCTCGACATGCGTTATGCGGGGCCGCGCGAGGCGTTGCTGCACGCGCTGTTCCGCCAAAACTACGGCTGTTCGCACCTGATCGTCGGGCGGGATCACGCCGGCGTCGGCAGCTATTATGGCCCGTTCGACGCGCACCATATTTTCGACAAAATACCCAAGGGGTCGCTCGAAACGCAGCCGCTCAAGATTGATTGGACTTTCTGGTGCTACCGCTGCGGGGGCATGGCTTCCGCGCGCACCTGCCCACACAAGGATGAAGATCGCCTGCTGCTTTCCGGAACCAAGCTGCGCAAGATGCTTTCAGAAGGGTCGGCGGTGCCTGCGGAGTTCAGCCGCCCGGAAGTGCTGGAAGTACTGCGCGCCTACTATGGCGGTTTGGCGGAGCACGAGAAAGTCGAAGTGAAATTGTCCGGCCATTCGGCCAAGTAGAAACGTAGGGCGCAATAACCGAAGGGCATTGCGCCGTATGACTGGCCGGATTGAATCGAGGTTTTCGAGGTGAAAGAGGAAGTTTTTTTTTAATTACCGGGAGTAAACGAAATGCCAACCTTTGTTCGTACCGATAAATGTGATGGCTGCAAGGGCCAGGACAAAACCGCCTGCATGTACATCTGTCCGCACGACCTGATGAAGCTGGACAAGGACGGCTCGGAAACCGGCCATGCCATGAAAGCCTTCAACCAGGAACCAGAGCAATGCTGGGAGTGTTATTCCTGCGTGAAAATTTGCCCGCAGAACGCCATCGAGGCGCGGCATTACGCCGATATCGTGCCGCTCGGCGGCTCGGTGCAACCGCTGCGCGGCTCCGATTCGATCATGTGGACCATCAAGTTCAGAAACGGGACGCTGAAGCGGTTCAAGTTTCCTATCCGCACCACGGCCGAAGGCTCGATAGACCCTTACGGGAGCAAACCGACGCCCAAGATGGCGGACATAGAAAAGATCGGGCTTTTTACCAAAGATGTCATGGGTGGCTTCCGCGCGGGCAACCCCGCAGAACTGATCCGGCGCAAATAAGAACGCACCGCACTTCCACAACCTGGCTCAACACATAACGAATGAGGTGAATACAATGGCTACAGGAACTTTTGAAACTCCGGAGATTGTTCAGGAAGAACTGGACATTCTGTTGATCGGCGGTGGCATGGCGTGTTGCGGCGCGGCCTACGAGATGGTGCGCTGGGCGGAAACGGCCAAGGCCGAAACGGGTGTGGAGCTCAAGATAAAACTGGTGGACAAGGCCGCTCTGGATCGCTCCGGAGCGGTTGCGCAAGGCCTGTCGGCCATCAATACTTACATTGGTTCGGAGCAGGATCCCGCCGATTATGCGCGCATGGTATCCAACGACCTGATGGGCATTACCCGGGACGATCTGGCTTACGATCTGGGGCGCAATGTTGACGATTCGGTACACCTGTTCGAGGAATGGGGGTTGCCGATCTGGAAAACCGACGCCGAGGGCGTGCGCCATGATGGCGCAGAATCTATCAAGGAGGGGTTGCCTGCCCTGAAAGACGGTGGCAAACCGGTACGCTCCGGCAAGTGGCAGATCATGATCAACGGCGAATCCTACAAGTGGATCGTGGCCGAGGCCGCCAAGAAGGCGCTGGGTATGGATCGCATCCAGGAGCGTATTTTCATTGTGCATCTGATCAACGACAAGAATGATCCGTCGCGCATCGCAGGTGCCGCCGGTTTCTCGGTACGCGAGAACAAGATCTATATCTACAAGGCCAAGTCCATCCTGCTCGCTGCGGGCGGTTGCGTGAACCTGTTCCGCCCGCGCTCCGTCGGCGAAGGCCAGGGGCGAGCCTGGTACCCGGTATGGAACGCGGGTTCGACATATGCGATGGCTGCCGAAGCAGGTGCGGAAATGACCATGATGGAAAATCGTTTCGTGCCGGCCCGCTTCAAGGACGGCTACGGCCCGGTCGGTGCCTGGTTCCTGTTGTTCAAGGCCAAGGCTGTCAACGCCTACGGCGAAGACTACATGGTCAAGAACAAGGGGATGCTTAACGACTATCCACCGTATGGCCAGGCTGCTGTACCCGCGTCCTGCCTGCGAAACCACCTCATGCTCAAGGAAATGAAAGACGGCCATGGCCCGATCTACATGGATACCGTAACCGCGATGGCCAAGCTGAAGGAAACCCTGTCGCCCAAGGAAGTGAAGCATCTCGAGGCCGAAGCATGGGAGGATTTCCTCGATATGTGCATCGGACAGTGCGGCGTCTGGGTGGGCGAAAATATCGAGCCGGAGAAGAAGATGTCCGAGCTGATGCCGACCGAACCGTATCTGCTTGGCTCGCATTCAGGCTGTTGCGGCATCTGGGTATCCGGCCCGACCGACATTGGCGCACCGACTGCCGCCGATCCGGAAGAGGAAGGTGTGCCGGGGCATTTGCCGCGAGGCTGGAGTTGGGGCTACCGCTCGATGACCACGGTGAAGGGGCTGTTTACCGCCGGAGACGGCGTGGGTGCATCTGGCCATAAATTCTCCTCGGGTTCGCACGCCGAAGGCCGTCTCGCCGCCAAGGCGATGGTCAAGTTTGCGCTTGACAACAAAGACTGGAAACCGGAGTTTGACGAGACTGCGGAACAGATATCCGAGACCATCTACAAGCCGGTGCGCAATTTCCTCGAGCACAAAAACTATTCCACCGCGATAGATGTGAACCCGAACTACATCACACCGAAAATGTTACAGTTCCGCTTGCAGAAGATCATGGACGAGTATGTCGCTGGTGTTGCCACCTACTACAACACCAACGACAGGATGCTGTCTGTGGCTGAAGAGAAGCTGGAGATGTTGAAGGAAGACTCGCTTAAGATGCGCGCGAAAGATCTGCATGAACTGTTGCGGGCCTGGGAGAACTACCATCGCATCATTACCGCCGAAGCGCACATGAAGCACATCCAGTTTCGCGAGGAAAGCCGCTATCCGGGTTTCTACTACCGCACCGACAAGAACTTTGTGGATGAAAAGAACTGGCACTGCTTCGTGAATTCCGTGTATGACAAGAAGAGCCACAAATGGACCTGCTTCAAACGCAAACATGTGGATCTTGTCGATAAGTCCAAGCTGTTCAAGCCGGCAACACCGCACTAATTTCCGGCCGGGCTGGAGTAATATTGCCGGGCACCGCAAGGTGCCCGTTTTATTGCAAACCCTATCGAGAGAAACATGACAGACACCTACATGGCTGCCGACCTTCCCTTCCCCGGCAGCCCGGTCGTTCCGGAGATGAGCGACGGCAGCAAGAAGATACAGTTCCAGTGCCGCAAAGGTATCGCCTGCTGGAACGCCTGTTGCAGCAACATAGACATTTCCCTGACTCCCTACGACATCCTGCGCTTAAAGCGCCGCTTCGGGATGGACTCGGGCGAGTTTCTGAAAAAATACACCGCACCTTACGAGCTGGAGCCGGGTAGTATCGTCGGTGTGAAACTGCGCCCCGTCGAGAGCGGCACGGCCTGCCAGTTCATGACAGACGGAGGATGTTCGGTCTACGGAGACAGGCCGACCGCCTGCCGCTATTACCCGGTGGCGCTGCTGTCGCTGCGTAGGCAGGGCGAAACCACCGATACCCAATCCTACGCGCTGGTGAAAGAGGAGCACTGCCTCGGCCACAACGAGCCGCGCACTATCACTATCAACGACTACCGCCAGGAACAGGGCGTCGAGGAGTATGACGAGCTCGCGCGCGGCTGGCGGCAGCTTATCCTCAAGAAAAAATCCTCCGGCCCCAGCATCGGCAAACCGACCAGGCGCAGCCTGGAGCTGTTTTTTATGGCTTGCTATGATCTGGATCGCTTCACCTCGTTTGTGGCAAGCGAAGGTTTCAGCGAACTCTATGACGTGCCCGCAGATGAAATGCAGCAGATTCTCCGTAACGACACCGAGACGATGCTGTTCGGTTTCCGCTTTCTCAAGCAGGTGCTGTTTGGCGAGCAAACCATCCCGCTGAAAAAAGAGGTTGCCGAAGAACGCCAGCAACGCTTGCGCGAGAAGAGGCTACAAGCGGAGAGCGATGCAGCGGGAAAGCTCGCGGTGGAGCAGGATGATACGTACGATGACCGAGCGGATTAACGTGTCGGCATCCTCGCCGCGATGTGTGTTGCCGGAAAGAAACTGAAACTGTCCGCTCGTGTACCGCCCGCGACAGAACTGTGATGAATGTCACATACAGACATCTCCTGACAACTTATTCTAGGCCCCTTTGCAAGAGCGGGCAGCCGTGGGTTGCCCACCCAGAATTTACCTTTTCAACCGTCAATTAAGGAGCATTTCATGAAGGCACTACTGTTTGCTGCGGCAACGCTGGTTACTCCATTCGTTACATCGTCCGCCCATGCCGGTGACGAGCCCATGCTGGAGGAAGCACGCAAAGTGGCAACCTCGTTGCCGCCCAAGATGCTCGCCACTTTGCAGGCGGAAATCGACAAGTCAGGCCCGGCGGGTGCGATTCCCGTCTGCAAGGACATGGCGCCGAAAATGGCCGGCAAGGTGCTCCAGGAAACCGGCTGGAAGATCAAGCGGGTCAGCCTCAAGACCCGCAACGATGTGCGCGCCACACCCGATGACTGGGAAAAGGCGGCTCTCGAGGATTTCGACAAGCGCGCTGCGGCTGGTGAGCCGCCCGCCAAGCTGGAAAAAGGCGAGAAGATCGGCAACGAGTACCGCTACGTTAAGGCGCTGCCGGTGCAACCGCTTTGCCTCAATTGCCACGGCTCGGCCGACCAGATCAGCGCCGACGTCAAGGCGGTTCTCAAAGAGCATTACCCGAACGACCGCGCGACCGGCTACTCGGAAGGCCAGATTCGCGGCGCGATCAGCGTGCGCAAGCCACTGTAAGTAAATTGTGGGTGCTGATTTTCCGGATGTGGCTGTGCCGGCTTGCCGGTAACAGCCGCGACCCGGTTCCGTACAACCTCCTCAAGGGCCGCATTTCATGCTCCGCTTTCTTATTGCAAGCTTCCTTCTGGCCGCAACGTTCGGCGCTCGCGCTGAAATTGTAGATATTGAAAACGAAGAGCTGGCGTCCCTGATGTCGGCAGGCGTTCCCGTGATTGATGTCCGCACCGCCCCGGAATGGGAGGAAACCGGCATTGTGCCGGGCAGCCACCTGCTGACTTTTTTTGACGAGCGCGGCAAGGCCGATCCTGGGGCGTGGCTGGGGAAAGCAAAGGTTGTCGCCCAGCCAGCCAAACCCGTGATTGTCATTTGCCGCAGCGGCAACCGCACCAAAGCGGTCAGCCAGTTTCTCTCCCAGCAGGGCTATGGGAAAGTTTACAACGTCAAGCACGGCATCCGCAGCTGGACAAAAGAAGGGCGCCAGGTTATTCCTGCCGCCCCCGCACTCGCATCCTGCCGCAAAGCGCAAACTTGCTGACGCCATCAGCCCTTTAAGGAGACGCTGATTTATCCTGAAAAACTTACTTGGCCACAGAGCACACAGAGATCACAGAGGGAAAGCAAT
>VIKH01000094.1 GCA_008080515.1 Gallionellaceae bacterium
GCCGTACCGGATACTTCCTTTCGCCCTCCTCCCCTCCGGCCGCCCGGTGCTGCACCAGCGTATCGCCGCGCGCTTCGGGCAGATGCTGAAAGAGGGCTTGGTGGATGAACTGCGCGGCCTACGCCAAAAATATGTTCTGCATCGCGACATGACTTCGATGCGCTGTGTCGGTTACCGCCAGGCTTGGGAATTCATTGAAGGCGAAATTACTGAAGCGGAACTGCTGGAAAAAGGTATCGCCTCCACGCGGCAACTGGCCAAGCGCCAGCTCACCTGGTTGCGCGCCATGCCGGACAATATCGAGCTGGATTGCCTGGCGCCCGATTTGCAGCAACGGGTGTTCGATGCGTTGCGGCGGCGGGTATAACCCACGCATTGCTGCGGGGCGGCGGCACGGCCAGAATAGCCCGCTTCTTCCCCGATGCCATAAGCCGCTTGCCGGTTCCCGCGATACGGTATCGCTGCTTGCCCGGCGATGCTTCCCCTCGAATGCTTTACAATGCCGCCTCAATTTTCAACTGACGCCATGACCCGAACCAAGATTTGCGGCATCACGCGCATGCAAGATGCGCAAGCCGCCGCAGCCAGCGGTGCGGATGCGCTCGGGCTGGTCTTTTATGACAAAAGCCCGCGCCACGTCAGCGTCCAGCAGGCGGCGCAACTGGCGCAGGCCATCCCGCCGTTCGTGACACTGGTAGGGCTGTTCGTGAACCCGTCCGGCGACGAAGTGCGCGCAGCGTTGCGCCAGGTGCCGCTGGACGCCTTGCAGTTCCACGGCGAGGAAGACCCGGAATTCTGTGCGCAATTCGGTCGCCCGTACCTGAAGGCGGTGCGGGTCAAGGCGGGAACGGATTTGTTACAATGCGCGGCACGCTACCGGAGCGCACAAGGCTTGCTGCTGGATGCCTTCATCGAAGGCGCACACGGCGGCACCGGCACCTCGTTCGACTGGGCGCTGATCCCGCGCGGCTTGCCGTTGCCGGTGATCCTGTCCGGCGGTTTGCACGCGGGCAATGTGGCGGAAGCGATCCGGCGCGTGCGGCCTTATGCGGTGGATGTTTCCAGCGGTGTGGAAGCGGACAAAGGAATCAAGGACGCGGCAAAAATTGCCGCGTTCATCGACGAGGTTAAGCGAACAGATGTACAACTATCCCGATAGCACCGGCCACTTCGGCCCCTACGGCGGCATCTACGTCGGCGAAACCCTGATGGGCGCGCTGGAAGAATTGCGCGCGGCCTACGAGCACTATCGTAACGACCCGGAATTTGTCGCCGAATTCGCTTACGAGCTGAAACATTTTGTCGGTCGCCCCAGCCCGATTTATCAAGCGAAACGCTGGTCAGACCATCTCGGCGGCGCGCAGATTTTCCTCAAACGCGAAGACCTTAACCACACCGGCGCGCACAAGGTGAACAACACCGTGGGGCAGGCGTTGCTGGCCAAGCGTATGGGCAAGCCGCGCGTCATCGCCGAGACCGGCGCGGGGCAGCACGGGGTGGCCACCGCCACCGTCGCCGCGCGCTACGGCATGGAGTGCGTGGTGTATATGGGTGCGGAGGACGTGCAGCGCCAGTCGCCCAACGTGTTCCGCATGAAGCTGCTGGGCGCGACCGTGGTGCCGGTGGAGAGCGGTTCCAAGACACTCAAGGATGCGCTCAACGAGGCGATGCGCGACTGGGTGACCAATATCGAAAACACTTTCTACATCATCGGCACGGTGGCGGGGCCGCACCCCTACCCGGTGATGGTGCGCGATTTCAATTCCATCGTGAGCAAGGAAGCGGTGGCGCAGATGCCCGAAGTCGCGGGTCGCCAGCCGGACGCGGTGATTGCCTGCGTCGGCGGCGGCTCCAATGCGATGGGGGTGTTCTACCATTACCTCGATATGCCCGGCGTGCGCCTGATCGGCGTGGAAGCGGGCGGGCACGGCATCGCCAGCGGATCACACGCCGCACCGCTGACCGCGAACGCGAAAGTCGGGGTGCTGCACGGCAACAAAACCTATTTGATGCAGGACGAAAACGGGCAGATCATCGAGACGCACTCGATTTCCGCCGGACTGGATTATCCGGGCGTCGGCCCCGAACACGCATGGCTGAAGGACAGCGGGCGCGCCGAATATGTCGCCATCAACGACGACGAGGCGCTGGCGGCGTTCCACGACCTGTGCCGTTTCGAGGGCATCATCCCGGCGCTGGAATCCAGTCACGCGCTGGCCCATGCCGCGAAAATCGCCCCGACGATGGGTCGCGACAAGGTGCTGCTGGTCAATCTTTCAGGGCGCGGCGACAAAGACATCAATACCGTGGCACGGCTGAAGGGAATTACGCTATAAGTATGGGCAAATACGACAAGCTGGTTTTCCAGATATTGCGCGGCCTGTCGGATGCCAATATTGAGTTCGACGATCTATGCCATCTTCTTAAACATCTTGGCTTCGATGTCCGGATTCGTGGCAGCCACCATATTTTTCGCAAGAGTGGTGTAGCAGAGAAAGTTAATCTTCAGCGTCAGGGCTCAAAAGCCAAGTCTTACCAAGTGAAGCAGATTAGAGCGATCATCCAGAAACGCCGACTTGCCAAGGAGGAATAAATGGAACGTTATGAAATCATTCTATATTGGAGCGCAGAAGATGCTGCTTTCATCGCCGAGGTGCCCGAGCTGCCAGGTTGCATGGCGCATGGCGACACACAGGAAGAAGCGTTGGCCAACGTAAAGGAGGCTATGCACTTGTGGCTTGATACGGCGCGGGAATTTGGAGACCCCATCCCCGAGCCGCGCGGGCGGCTGATGTATGCGTAGATCCCGCACCGCAATTACTTTGTAAATTACCATGTCGCGCATCCAGACCACATTCGAGAAACTCAAGCTGCACCAGCGCAAGGCGCTGATCCCCTTCATCACGGCGGGCGACCCCAGCCCGCAGCTCACCGTGCCGCTGCTGCACGCGCTGGTGGAAGCGGGGGCCGACGTGATCGAGCTGGGCGTACCTTTTTCCGACCCGATGGCGGACGGCCCCATCATCCAGCGCGCCTCCGAGCGCGCGCTGAAGCATGGCGTATCGCTGCGCGATGTATTCGGCATGGTGGCGCAGTTTCGCAAGCAGGATAACGCGACGCCGCTGGTGCTGATGGGCTACGGCAACCCCATCGAGGCGATGGGCTGGGAACGTTTCGCTGCCCATTGCGCGGAAGCCGGGGTGGACGGCGTGCTGACCGTGGATTTTCCGCCGGAGGAAAGCCACGAAGCGTTCGGCCACTTGCAGCGCCACGGCATTGACCCGATTTTCCTGCTGGCGCCGACCACCAGCGACGAGCGCATCGCCAAAGTGGCGAAGCAGGCGCGCGGCTATGTATATTACGTTTCACTCAAGGGCGTGACCGGCGCCGGCCACCTGGATTTGAGCGCGATCGAACGCAAGATGCCGCAACTGCGCAAACATATTTCGCTGCCCATCGGCGTGGGCTTCGGCATCCGCGACGCGGCCACGGCGCAAGCGGTGTCGCGCCTGTGCGACGGCGTGGTGGTGGGCAGCCGCATCGTGCAGGAAATCGAAGACTCTGGCGAGCAAAGCGCCGTCACCAACGTGGGCAAGCTGGTCAGCCAATTGCGGCAGGCCGTGGATCAAGCCCAGGAGGAACAAAGAGCATGAGCTGGTTCAAAAAACTACTCCCCCCCAAGATCAAGCGCCGCGAACTGGGTGAAGAAGGCAAGAAGAACGTGCCGGAAGGCCTGTGGCACAAATGCGCTTCCTGCCAGACGGTGCTGTATCACTCGGACATGGAAAAAAATCTCTATGTCTGCCCGAAATGCAGCCACCATCACCGCATCACCGCGCGCAACCGGCTGGACTGGCTGCTGGATCTCGAGGGGCGTTTCGAGATCGGTGCCGAGGTGCAGCCGCTGGATACGCTCAAGTTCAAGGACAGCAAAAAATACAGCGAGCGCCTGACGGCAGCACAAGCGGAAACCAGCGAAACGGATGCGCTGGTGGTAATGCAGGGCAGCATCCATACCATCCCGCTGGTGGTGGCAGTATTCGAGTTCAACTTCATGGGCGGCTCCATGGGTTCGGTGGTGGGCGAGCGTTTCGTGCGCGGCGTGCAGCTTGCCACCGAGCAGAAAACTCCCTTTGTCTGTTTCGCCGCCAGCGGCGGCGCACGGATGCAGGAAGGACTGCTGTCGCTGATGCAGATGGCCAAGACCTGCGCCGCCCTGACCCAGTTAAGCGCGGAAAAAGTGCCTTTCATTTCCGTGCTGACCGACCCGACCATGGGCGGCGTCTCCGCCAGCTTCGCCTTCATGGGTGACGTCGTGATCGCCGAACCCGGCGCGCTGATCGGCTTCGCCGGCGCGCGCGTGATCCAGCAAACGGTGCGCGAAACCCTGCCGGAAGGCTTCCAGCGCGCGGAATTCCTGCTGGAACACGGCGCGGTGGACATGATCATTGACCGGCGCGAGATGAAGAATCAACTGGCGACCCTCATCACCTTGCTAACCAACCAGCCGAAAGTGGCGGAGATCGAGGCGGCATGACTTGCGATGTGTATCGTAACGAGATACACTCGTTTCCATGATAAAGACCTTCCGGCACAAAGGTATCCAGGCGTTTTTCGAGAAAGGCAGCAAGGCCGGCATACAGCCCGCACACGCGGCTAAACTGGCCCGCCAATTGCGGCAGTTGAACGATGCGCGCACCGCATCCGACATGAACATGCCGGGCTGGAAGTGGCATCCATTGGGTGGTGATTTATCAGGTCACTGGTCGGTATGGGTGAATGGCAACTGGCGGTTGACTTTCGCATTCGAAGGCGAGGATGCCATTCTGGTGGATTATCAGGACTATCATTAAGACATTACGAGGCGAGCATGGCAAAAATGTTTAACCCGCCGCATCCGGCGACAACCTTGCGTGAAGACGTACTACCCGCACTGGGGCTTTCCGTAGCGGAGGCAGCGCGGCAGCTTGGTGTTTCCAGAGTGCAATTGTCTCGCGTCATTAACGAGCGCGCAGGAATTTCTGCCGACCTGGCTTTGCGCCTAGAAGCCTGGCTGGCAACACCGGAAGGCGGCCCCAGCGCAGAAAGCTGGCTGCGAGGGCAAGCGGCATTCGACTTGTGGCAAGCGGCAAAGAAAAAACATCCGCGTGTGCAGCGTGCGGTGATGCGGACGTGATTGCGGGCAGGCGCGAGAGGCTGAAACAGCTTGCGATTCTCATTACTTTACTGACCAATCAGCCGAAGGTGGCGGAGATTGAGGCGGCTTAGAAGCCGCCTTCAAAATTGCTGCGGAGAGCGTCTGCTGCGTTGCGCGGTACTCGCAATCCTCATGTACTTCTGTGTACATTCCGGTTGCTGCGTTCCGTGCGCCTTGCATCCCTCCCTCCTCGCGAATTTTTTATGATAGCTTTTCAGCGAGCGTAGATGTTTCTCGGGCAGTAACAATCATGGATAGGGGTAATAATGGGATGGCAAGATGAATGGGAAAACGTGTGTGGGGTGTTTTCTCAATGGGTTAAGTTTGATGGCAGAAACGATCTTGGGTCTGAAATACTGAATTGTCCCGGTATCTATGCCGTAGCCATTGTGGAAGGTAGAGGAATTTCTGGAGAGCCGTTTACGCTCATCGAGCAGATTGCATATTTTGGGATGACCAACGCGCAAAACGGACTTGCAGGTCGATTGAATGCCTTCAACAACACCCTGAGAGACGTAAATGGGCCTGGGCATGGCGGGGCAGAGCGATTCCGGTATGGTGTAGAGGGGGGCGAGGCAATCGAATCACTCGCGAATAAGCTTTATGTTGCAGTTAGGCCGTACAAATGTGATGTAACTTCAATTGCGGCTGAGGACCTGAAAACAATGGGCGACGTCGTTCGAGCCGAATACTTAGCATTTGCGGCCTATGCAAATCAATTTAAGCGGCTGCCTCAGTACAACGATAAGAGAAGATCGCCAAAATGTAAGGTCTCTCTTCAGCAAGCGTAGGCCGGGCTGAATGAAATGAAGCCCAGCGGGCGTAGGGCGCAATAACCAACGGGCATTGCGCCGGATGATTCCAATGAGACTTGGTGCAATGCGCTACGCTTATTGCACCCTACAAAAACTGGAGTTCGTTTTGCGGGATAAAGCGCAAGGAGCCGCGCAGCGAATGACGAGACATACCTGAAGGTAGCCCGCGTAGATACCGTCTTCACCGTCAAGCGTTTTTTGAGTAATCGTGCTCATATGGCTGTTGAGTTTT